>CAZMML010000100.1:0-8891 GCA_964567335.1 uncultured Nannocystis sp.
TGTTCGTGAAGATCTTGAACTCCGGCGCGCAGCGGACGTCGTAGCCGTAGCTCGATGTCCCAAAGGACACGACCCGACGCCCCTCGACCTCGCGCACCTGCTTCGCTTCGAAGGGCGCGATCATCCCGTGCTCCAGCGCCATGCGGCGGATCCAGCGGTCGGACTTGATGGTCATGACGGCGCCTCGATACCACACCGCCCGGACCCGCGCAGGTGCTATCCTCCCCTCATGTCCCGCCCCAAGGCCCGCGCCTCGCCCGATCGCCTCCGCGACGCGATCCGGGCCGCGGGGCTCCGCAGCACCGCGCCGCGGGTCGCCGTCCTCGAGCACCTCCACAACACCGGCGCCCCCTCCAGCCACGGCGAGCTCGTCGAGGCCCTCAAAGGCCGCGGCTTCGACGCCGCCACCATCTACCGCAACCTCACCGACCTCACCCGCGCCGGCCTCCTCAGCCGCATGAGCCTCGGCGACAACGTCTGGCGCTTCGAGCTCCGAGCCGACAAGGCCGAGCACCCCGAGCACCCCCACTTCCTCTGTACCGCCTGCGGCGAGGTCACCTGCCTCTCCCAGGTCCGCGTCAAGCTGACGCCGGCGCAGGGCTCCACCAGCTCGATCGTCGCCGACATCTCCGAGATCCTGATCAAGGGCCAGTGCACCCGCTGCGTCTGACCTGGGCCCACATCCCCCTCCTCGGGGCTTGATCCCCCCCGGATCATCCCCCGGACCTAGATTTGCCAGTGTTCGACGTCTAACCACGCGGTCGCGCAGCGGGCACCCCCGCGCGCATCGGAGGTAGCCATGGACACCCCGCGGATCTCGCTCACGGACTTCATCGACTTCATCAACCGCCCCTCCATGGCCGCCAAGCTGGCCAAGGTGCGGGAGATCAAGCACCGCGGCCCCTACACCTCCTTCTCGGACTACTACCGCCCGATCCGCGAGGCCGTGGTGCGAACCCACGCCGCCGGCCGCGACAAGTGGGCGATCCGCGCCACGATCGCCCGCCTCGCCGCCGTCGGCATGGAGCACGCCGAGCGCCTCCCTCGCTACGAGATGCTCGCCGACGCCTACATCGGCTGGTGGGGCCAGCGCAACCTCGAGTGGTTCGAGCCCGGGTGGCAGATCGGCAGCATGATGGGCCTCCCAATCAGCATCAACCCCGAGCTCGGCCTCGAGATCGAGGGCACCCCCCACATCGTCAAGCTCTACTTCAAGGAGGACCCACTCCCGCGCCCCACCGCCGAGGTCGCCGCACGCATGATGTCCCGAGTCCTCACCGACCAGACCCCGCGCGGCGCCAAGATGGCGATCCTCGACGTCCGCCGTCGCCAGCTCCACCGGATGACCGACCGCAACGACTTCGACGTGATCCTCGACGGCGAGGTCGCCGCCTTCTCCGCCCTCTGGGCGCAGGCCTAGCGGGCTCAGGGCGAGGGCGCCAGGGTCCCCGCGAAGGTGTCGAAGGCGGCCGCCCACAACGCGAGCGTCTTCGCCGGGCCCACCGCCTTGAAGAAGTAGGGATCCCCCGCCCCCTCGACGATCACCGCCAACATCCGATAGTTCGGGTCGCTGTACTTCTCGGGCGACCCCGGCGTCACCGCGGCGACGTAGGTCCCCTCCAGGTCGACCTTCGTCAGCTTCAGCGGCGCGCGCTCCTCCTCGGTCACCTTCCCCTCCCCCTCCCCGAGCGGCGACCCATCGGCGTGCGTGAACTGCGTCCTCCAGCGGAACACGTTCGACTTCGCGTCCCCGCCGCCCCCCTTGAACTGGTGCACCAGCAGCTCCGCGTCCCCGCCAGGCCCGGGCAACGTGAACTCCGCCAGCCGCATCGGCCCAGGACTCGGCTTCCGGGCCCACTCGGCCGGGACGACGAAGTGCAACCCCGGCACGATCTCGTCGCGCACGGCCCCGCTGATCGTCAGCTCGCGCGGGTTCACCGGCTCGCGCGTGCGCACCGCCGGCGCCGCCTTCTGCGGCGCGTCCGCGACGACAGGCTTACTGTCCTTCGGAGCAGGAGACTCCCCGGCCGTCTTCTGCGGCGCCCCGGCCGGGGCGCCGCCCTGACAGGCGACAAGGACGAGGGAGGTGATGAACGCGGCGCGCTTCATGGCCGCGACAAGATATCAGAACGCCGCCTCCGGGACGTCCATCAGCTCGAGCGTCCCTTGCTCGACCAGCTTCCGCGCCAGCGTCACCCCGGGCAGCACGTTGCGGGCGAAAAAGCGGATCGCCGCGAGCTTGCCCACGTAGAAATCGCGGTCGCGGTCCGTCGCGGACTGGAGGGCCGCCGCCGCGATCACGCCCTGCTTGAGCAACGCCCAGCCGATCACCACCTCCGCCGTCGCGAAGAGGATCCGGTTCCCCTGCACGCCGACGTGGTAGATCGACTCCTGCAGCTTCCCGAGCATCGTCATGTAGATCCCCTGCAGGTCCGCGAGCGCCCGCGACAGCGCCGCGTGTTCGACCCCCAGCGGGCCCTGCGGATCGATCTCCTTGAGCGTCGCCTCGATCCTCTCCAGCAGGCCCCGCAGCGTCGCCCCGCCGTCGCGCACGACCTTGCGGAAGAAGAGGTCGAGCGCCTGGATGTGGGTCGTGCCCTCGTAGAGCGAGTCGATCTTCTGATCCCGGATGTACTGCTCGATCGGGTAGTCCTGGCAGTATCCGGAGCCTCCGAAGGTCTGCAGCGAGACCGCCAGCAGCTCATAGACCTTCTCCGAGCAGTAGCCCTTGACCAGCGGGAGCAGCAGGTCGTTGAGCTTGTCGAGCTCGGCCGCCTCGACGCTCCCGTGCCCCCCGGCGAGCTCGACCGCGTCCTGGATCGACGCCGTGTAGAGGATCAGCGCCCGCATCCCCTCGGCCATCGACTTCTGCAGCATCAGCATCCGACGCACGTCCGGGTGCTCGATGATCCGAACCCGCGGCGCCGCCTTGTCCGCGGCGCGGGGGAGGTCCGCCCCCTGCACCCGAATCTTCGCGTACCCTAGCGCGTTCAGGTACGCCGTCGACAGCGTCGCCATCGACTTCGCCCCGACCGCCATGCGCGCGTGCTCGATCACGTGGAACATCTGCCGGATCCCGTCGTGGACCTCGCCGACCAGGAGCCCGCGCGCAGGGTGACGCTCGCCGAAGGTCATCTCGCAGGTCGCGGACGCCTTGATCCCCATCTTGTGCTCGATGTTCGTGCAGTACACCCCGTTGCGCTCGCCGAGGCTCCCGTCCTCCTCGACCCAGTACTTGGGCACGATGAACATCGACAGGCCCTTCGTCCCTGGCCCCGCGCCCTCAGGCCGCGCCAGCACCAGGTGGACGATGTTCTCCGCCGCGTCGAAGTCGCCGTTCGTGATGAAGCGCTTGACCCCCTCGATCTCCCACACGTCACCCCCGACGTGGCGCGCCTTTGTGCGCCCCGCGCCGACGTCCGAGCCCGCGTCCGGCTCCGTCAGCACCATCGACCCGCCCCAGTGCCGTTCGATCATCATCTTCACGTAGCGTCGCCGCTGCGACTCCGTCCCGAGCCGGTCGATCACCCGCGCGATGATCGGCCCGAACAGGTAGAAAGCGACCACCGCGTTCGACCCAGCGGTCATCTCGAAGGACGACCACACCACCGTCGCCGGCGCCGACGACCCCCCCAGGTGCTCCGGAAGCGCGAGGAGCGGCCACCCTTGCTCCAGCGTCGTGCGGATCGCGCGTGACAGGACCTCGGGCAGGGTCACCGCCCCGGTCGCCTTGTCGAGCACCAGCGGCACCCGGTCGGCCGCCGCGAAGGTCGGCGTCAGCTCCTTCTGGCAGAACGCCTCGTACGCCTCGAGCGTCGAACGCGCCGTGTCTTCATCCATCCCCGCGAAGGCCCCTCGACTGAGCGAACTGTCCTGGATCCGAAGGACCTCGAACAGGTTGAAGAAGACGTCGCGCAGGTTGCTCTTGTAGTGCTGGGCGGTGCTCACGGAAGCCTCTTGTGCGCCGGATCCTGAAGCCGGCCTTTTGCCCGTCCTAATCCGACAGCGCGCGGCTTGTCAACGCCTCTACCTGCGACCGGACACCTGTCGTGCTATCCTGCACTCCTGTCCCATGTGCAGGATCTTCGGCTTCCGCTCCGTCATGCAGAGCGGCGTCCATCGCAGCCTCGTCAGCGCTGACAACGCCCTCATGTTGCAGAGCGAACGCCACCCCGACGGCTGGGGCGTGGCGTACTACGTCGCGAACGCGCCCCACGTCATCAAGAGCGCCTCGGCCGCGGTGAGCGACCACATCTTCCGTCACGTCTCCGGCATCGTCACCAGCGAGACCGTCCTCGCTCACATCCGCAAGGCCACCCAGGGCGCGCTGTCGACGCTCAACACCCATCCCTTCCAGCACGGCTCCTGGGTCTTCGCGCACAACGGGAACATCGCCAACTTCGCCAGGATCCGCGACCCCCTCATCGCCGAGATCCCGCCGATCCTCCGCCGCTTCATCCTCGGCACCACCGACAGCGAGGTCCTCTTCTACTTGATCCTCAGCAAGATGGCCGAGCGCCACGAGCTCCATCGCCCCGGCTACCCGCTCGTCGAGGCCGCCGCCGCCGTTCGTGACGCCCTCCACACGATCGTCGCGCTCGCCGGGCCCTTCAACCCGGATAACGCCGGCCCGCCGGACGACACCTACCTCACCTTCGTCCTCACCAACGGCCACGTGATGCTCGGCCACCAGGGCGGCAAGCAGCTCTACCTCAGCACCCACAAGTCTCGCTGCCCCGAGCGAGACACCTGCCCCTACTTCGCCGCCGAGTGCGAGCGCTCGAGCGACCGCGGCTTCGTCAGCCACCTCATCTTCTCGAGCGAGCCCCTCCAGGGCGACAACGTCTGGCAGCCGATGCGCCCAGGCGACCTCATCGGCGCCGACGGACGCATGCACATGCAACGCTTCTGACTCAGTGCGCCTTCTTGCGCGGGTTGGCGATGTGGATCGCCTCGCCGATCGAGTGCTTGAACGCCTCCATCACCGCCTCGCCGAGCGTCGGGTGCGGGTGCACCGTCAGCGCGACGTCCTCGGCGAACGCACCCATCTCGATCGCCAGCCCGGCCTCGCTGATGAGATCGCTCGCCTCCGGACCGACAATGTGGACCCCGAGCAGGCGCGCGTCGCCCGCGTCGACGATCACCTTCACGAACCCCGCCGTCTCCCCGATCGCCATCGCACGCCCCAGCACTGAGAAAGGGAACTTCCCGACGCTCACGGCGTGCCCCTTCGCCTCGGCCTCCTCCTTCGTCAGGCCCGAGGACGCGATCTCCGGCTCCGTGAACACCACGTTGGGGATCTGCCGCGCGTCGTTGACGGTCTTCTTGCCGGCGATCACCTCCGCGAGCACCTCCCCCTCGTGCGACGCCTTGTGCGCGAGCATCGGCTGCCCGCACACGTCTCCGACCGCGTAGATCCCGGGCACGTTGGTCTGCTGCCTGTCGTCGACCGCCACGAACCCGCGCTCGTTCACCTTCACCCCGGTCTTCTCGAGGCCGAAGCCCTTCGTCACCGCGCGTCGGCCTACCGCCACGAGGATCACGTCGGCCGGGAACTCCTGCACCTTGCCCTCGATCTCCGCCTTCACCACCGCCTCGCCGCCGCGCTCCTCCCACCCGACCGCCTTCGCGTTGAGGAAGATCTGCCCCCCGTCCTTCTTGATCTGCTTCGCCACCACGTCGGCGCACTCGAGATCGACGCCGTTCAAGATCCGCCCGAGGCCCTCGAGCACCACGAGCTGCGTCCCGAGCCGCTGGAAGGTCTGCCCGAGCTCGAGCCCGATGATCCCGCCGCCGACGCAGACCATCCGCCGCGGCGCCGCCGCCAGCTCGAGCGCGCCGGTGCTGTCGAGCACCCGCTTGCCGTCGAACTTGAAGCCCGGGATCTCGATCGGCAGCGACCCGGTAGCGATCACCACGTGCTCCGCCTCGACCACGTCGTCGGGCTTCCCGTCGGGGTAGCGCAGCCGCACCTGCTTCGGTCCGATGAACTCCGCGGTCGCCGTGACGTACGCCGTCCCCGCGCCCTTGACGAGGGTCGCAACCCCGGACGTCAGCTTCTTGACGATCCCCGCCTTCCACTTCTGCATCTGCCCCATGTCGACCGCGGGCGCCCCGAAGGTCAGGCCCATCTCGCTCGCGTGCTGCGCCTTGTGGAAGAGCTTCGTCGCCGAGATCAACGCCTTCGACGGGATGCACCCCACGTTCAGGCACACCCCGCCCGGCTTGTCCTTCTCGACGAGCATGGCGTCGACCCCGAGCTGGCCGAGGCGGATCGCGCAGGGGTAGCCCCCCGTGCCCGCACCGATGATGAGCGCCTTCTTCTTGATCGTCGCCACGAGTGCCTCCTGTCCGATAGTTCAGATGCCCGCGAGCAGCAGCAGGTTGGGGTCCTCGAGGTAGCGCCGCACCTCCTGCAGGAAGCTCGCGCCCTCGAACCCGTCGACCACGCGGTGGTCGAACGAGCACGACAGGTTCATCAGGTGCCCGACGACGATGTTGTCCCGCTCGTCGACGATCGGCACCTTGCGGATCGCATGGACCCCGAGGATCCCGACCTCCGGGAAGTTGAGGATCGGCGTCGCCAGGACCCCTCCGATCGTCCCCAGGCTGGAGATCGAGAACGTGCCCCCGGTCAGCTCCTCGCGCTTGGCTGTCCCTGCGCGCGCCGCCTCGCTCAACCGCGCGATCTCCCGGCCCACCTCGAGGATGCTAAGCCGATCCGCGCCGTGCACGACGGGGACCATCAGCCCCTGATCCGTCGTCGCCGCCACGCCGATGTTGTAGCGCTTCTTCAAGATGATCCGACCGCCGGCCTCGTCGAGCTCGGCGTTGACGATCGGGAACTTCTTCAGCGCGTGGACCACCGCCTTCACGATGAAGGGGAGGAAGGTCAGGCTCACGCCCTGCTCCGCCGCCGCCTTCTTCGCCTCGTTCCGGAGCCGCACCAGCTTCGTGACGTTGATCTGCTCGACGTAGGTGTAGTGGACCGCCGTCGTATAGGAGCGCGTCATCGCCTCCGCGATGCGGCGCCGCATCCCGCGGAAGGGCAACACCTCGTCGCCCGCCGCGGCCTCGGCTGCGTGAGCCGGACGGGCGGCCGGCGTGGGAGCCGCCGCCGGGGCCGCCACCGGGGCCATGTACGCGGCCTTCGCCACCTCGACAGCCGGCGCGACCGCCGGCTTCGCGGGCGCCGCCACCGCGCCGTACTCACCCGCGGCCGCGACGACCTTCGCCGGCGCCTTCGCCACCTCCGCCGCCTTGATCACGTCCTGCTTCGTGATCCGCCCCCGCTCATCCGTGGGCAGAACGCGCAGATCGATCCCCTCCTCCCGGGCGAGCGCGCGCGCCGCTGGCGTCGCCAACACGACCCCGCCGTGCGGGCTCGGCGGCGGCGCGGCCGCAACCACGGGCGACGCCGGGCTCGCCGGCGCGCTCACGACGCCGACCTCGATCATCGCGATCACCTGATCGACCGCACAGATGTCACCCACCTGCGCCCGGAGCTCCTTCACGACCCCCGCGACCGGCGAGGGCACCTCGATCGTCGCCTTGTCGGTCATCACCTCGACGAGCGCCTCGTTGGCCGCCACCGCGTCGCCGGGCTGCTTGTGCCAGCGGACGATCTCGCCCTCGACGACCCCCTCGCCGATCTCCGGCAACTTGAACTCGAGCATTTCTGGCGGCTCCTGCTTCGGTAGGTGGACTCGTTCAGTACGTGACGACCTTATGGATCGCCGCCGCGATCGCGTCGACGCTCGGTAGACCCGCAGCCTCCCCGCGGAAGTCGTGCGGGCCTTCACGCCCCGCGACCCGGAGGATCGGCGCGTCGAGGCGGAGGATCGCTCGGTCGGCGAGGACCGCGGCCAGCTCCGCACCTGGCCCGAACGCCAGGCTTCCCGCGTGGGCGATGACGACCTTCCCGCAGCTCGCCGCGTCCACCGCCGCGTCGACGTCGAGCGGGTTCAGCCCGCTCAGCTCGACGACCGCCGCGTCGTGCCCGGACGCCTCTGCCGCCGCATAGGCGAGGTCGACCGCGGCTCCCCACGCGAAGACCGTCGCCGCCGCGCCCTCGCGCACGAGTCGGGACGAGCACAGCGGCCGCCCCAGCGACTCCACGAACTCCCCGTCCTCCACCTCGCGGAGCAGCAGCGGGCGCGGCAGCAGCAGCACCGTCGGTGCCTCGCCGTCCTCGAAGTTGATCGCGCTCCGCAACATCGCGCCGGCCTCGCGAGCGTCGCCGAGGATCGCTACCCGGAGCCCCTGGATCCCCGCGATCACCCCGTCCACCGAGTCGGCCCCGTCGCCTCCGAGGCCGAAGCCCGGCCCCGTCGGCGCGACGATCGCTACCGGCGCGCTCCGCTCGCCCCCGGAGGTCGAGGCCACGCGGCCCAACTCCCGCAGCGCCGCGTAACCCTCGACCAACGCGCTCGCCGAGGGAAGGAGCAGCACCGGCCGGCGTCCTGCCAGGGCCAGGCCCGTCGCGTGCGCCACGCTCGCGGCGGGCGTCAGCGGCGTCCCGATCACCCGCAGGCCGAGCGTCGGATCCGTCATCGCCGCCCGCGACAGCCCGAGCATCCCGCCCTGACGAACGTCCTCCCCGAGCAACACCCGCCGGACGTCATCCCGCAGGAGGTCCGCCACGATCGGACTCAGCCGCTCCAGCACGTTCATGATGACCCCTCCGCGCCTTGCTGCGCGTGGGAGAAGGCCCGCTCGAGCTGACCCCGGACGTCCGCCTCAATCACGTCCTGGAAGGTCGGGGTCCACTGCCCCTCACGATCCAGGTACCTGCGCAACCGCTCGAGCGGGTCGCGGTGCGCCGGGATATCCACGTCGGCGTTCGACTGGAGCTGCGTCACCACGACCTCCACCAGCCCCGGGCCGCGCCC
>CAZMML010000101.1:0-8891 GCA_964567335.1 uncultured Nannocystis sp.
TCTGCACTACGTTGGGGTGTGAGACGCGGGCGAGGGCCTGCGCCTCACGGAGCAGTCGTGTCTGCCCCACCGTGTCCCGCGGCGAATGCAGCAGCTTGAGCGCGACCCTGCGGTCGAGCTTCTCGTCGTACGCGGCGTAGACCACGCCCATCGCGCCGCGGCCGATCTGACTGAGCACCGCGTAAGGGCCGATCCGAAAGGGCTGCGGTGCGACCGCCTCGCGGACCGGGCCCGCGCTGTCCGGGCGGGTCCGATCCTCGTCCTGCTGCCCGGAACCCGCGGACATCTCGACGATTGTCGGGGAAGTCGCGGGCCGGGGCAACGCGGCCGCAGGTCCCCGCGCCGCTGGCGCCGCGTACAGGGTCGCGCGGTCAACCGAGGCCCCACCTCGTTCTTCGATAACCCGCCGTCGTGACCCTGGGTGGCCGTGCCCGCAAGCGGCCGCCGTTGGTGCCGCGACGCGCGCTCGCTGGACGCCTGCGAAGGGGCCCTCCGGCTCGTCTCGGGCGCGCGATCGTGTTATCTCGGCGGCGGCATGAGCGACGGCAGCGCGATCGAGTGGACCGACGCGACCTGGAACCCCGTGCGGGGCTGCGTCAAGGTCAGCCCCGGCTGCAAGCACTGCTACGCCCAGACCTTCGCCGAGCGCTGGCGGGGGCTACCGGACCACCCCTACGGCCAGGGCTTCGACCTTCGGCTCGTGCCCGAGAAGATCGGCGAGCCGCTGCGCTGGCGGAAGAGCCGGCGGATCTTCGTCAACTCGATGAGCGACCTGTTCCAGGACGGCGTGCCGGTCGACTTCATCCGCCGCGTGTTCGAGACGATGGACCGCGCCGCGTGGCACACGTACCAGGTCCTGACGAAGCGAGCCGATCGCATGCGCGCGGTGTGCTCAGCGTTGCCGCGGGCGCTGGTCCAGCAGCCGCAGATCTGGCTCGGGGTCAGCGTCGAGGACCGCAAGTACGGCGTGCCGCGGATCGACATCCTGCGCGACACGCCGGCCAGCCTCCGCTTCCTGTCGGTCGAGCCGCTCCTCGAAGATCTCGGGCGCGTCGATCTCCGGGGGATCGACTGGGTGATCGTCGGCGGCGAGAGCGGGCCCGGAGCGCGACCGATCCGCGAGACTTGGGTGGTGTCGCTGCTCGAGCAAGCCCGCGACGCCGGGGTGCCCTTCTTCTTCAAGCAGTGGGGCGGGGTCCAGAAGGGCCGCCACGGTCGGCTCCTGCTCGGGCGGACCTTCGATGAGCTCCCCGCGATCGCCTCGGCGGGGGCGCGAGCGCGCACTCCCGGGCCTGAAAGAGACGCGCCACTTCGCTTGCAGGTGCTAGCCTGACCGCGTTCCCAGGAGGAGCCCGTGGTCCGGCGCGAAGACTATCAACGCCGCGAGCAGGCGTATGTCAAACACTATGTCCTCAAGCACTATCTACAGCAGCTCGCGCTGAAGATCGGCAACTTCCGGCCGGGGACAACCCTGAACTACATCGATGGCTTCTCGGGTCCGTGGCAGCACGCGACCGAGGAGCTGCGCGACACTTCGCCGCACATCGCGCTGACCGAGCTCCTCGCCGCGCAGAAGACCCTGCGAGAACAAACAAGATCGGTGCCGCTCAGCGTGCGCGGGATGTTCGTCGAGAAAGATCGGGCAGCGTTCGGTCTGCTGCTGAGACTGCTGCGCGAGACCTTCCCCAACGTCGAGGGTGAGCCGTACTGCGGCGACTTCGAAGACCACATCTCGCAGGCTTGCGCCTTCGCGGGCCAAGGCCCGCACCCCTTCGCCTTCGTGTTCATCGATCCGACCGGCTGGACGGGCTACGGGCTCAGGGCGATCGCGCCGCTGCTGCGCATCACGCCGAGCGAGATCCTGATCAACTTCATGACCAAGGACATCGCCCGCTTCATCGACGACGAAGACTCGGTCGCGCTCCAGTCCTTCGTCGATCTCTTCGGCGACGCCGGCTACCGCGAGGCGTGGCGCGGCCTCACGGATCTCGAACGCGAAGACCGGATCGTCGATACCTACTGCGAGCGGGTCCGACGCGCCGGCGGGTTTGCGCACTGCTCGGCAACCGTGATCCTCAACCCGCGTCACGACCGCACGCACTACCACCTCGTCCACGCCACCCGTAGCCTGCACGGCCTGGTCGCGTTCCGCGAGACCGAGCGCCGGGCGACTCCGGAGCAGCGTCACGCCCGCGCCGAGGCCCAACAGAGGGAGCGCCTCACGGCCGGCACCCAGGGCGAGCTCTTCGCGGCGCCGGTGATGGAGACCTCGTACATGGGCGAGCTGCAGACCCGCTACCACCAGCGCGCTCGCGATGCAGTGGCCCGCGCGCTCCGCGAGCGGGGCGAGGTCGCCTTCGACAACCTGGTCGCCACGGCCCTGCAACACCCGATGACCTGTCTCGCGGACCTCAAGGACTGGTTCGAGCGCTGGCGCAGCGCTGGGGCCGTCGAGCTCCTCACTGCGGGCGAGCGCGCCCTCGCGGTCAAGCGCGACCACCGGGTGCGTTGGCGCCGTGGTCTGTTCGAGACGTGAGTGTTTCACCGCTCCCGCTCTTGCGGACCCGTTCTGCTTGTGATGAGCTGCTCGGGTCATGATCGCCCTCATTCCCCTCGCGCGTCCTGCCGAGGTGCTGCTCTGGGCCGCCCCGCTCCCCGGCGACTCCGAGTTCGTCCTCGAAGATCCGCTCGCACTCGACTATCTCGGCCAGCAGATCGGCTACTTCCTCCTCCCCGCGCTCACGACGCGAAGCGGCCAGGCGCAGTACTTCGCCGTGGTCCTCTACGGCCTCGACCTCGCCGAGCGCGCCCTAAAGGAGTATCAGCTCCCCGACACCGACGACGTCCGCCGTCAGCTCTTCGAACGCTGGGAGCGTCTCTGGGCGCTCGCCACGCTCGAGTCACGTCACGGCGAGCTCGGCCGCGGCCACCCCGACGGCATGCGCGGCGCCCGAGGAGTCACCAAGGCGTGGTTCTCCGGCGAAGCGCCGCTCCCCCGCGACTATCCCCTGATCTCCCGTCAGAGCGAGCTAGGCGGCCTCGGCGCATATCTGGTCCCGCTCCGCGACCTCGGCCTCGTGTACCCCGGCAGCTTGCGGATCACCCCGGCGGCGGCGTCGATCGTCGACGCCTTCTGGGGCGAACCTGGCACCGCGCACATGCAGCGCTTCGACAACTGGGCCATGCACGTCCTCGCTCCGGCCTGCACCCGCGTCGAGCGCAAGTTCCAGAACTTCCGCCTGTCCACCTTCGGGGAGCGTTCGCGCCTCACCGCCATCCTCGGTCGTCAGGCGCAGCAAGATCGACTCTTCGAAGCCATCCTCGAGCGCGCCCCTGCGCCGACACTCGCCGTCGCGCGCCTCATCGGACAGGCAGCGCGACGCGGCGTCAACGAGCCACGTGAGGTGATTGAGGCGGTCCTCGGCGGTCACTGCGGCCCGACGGACGCCTCGCTGCGGGACCTCTTTGTGCTCGCGCTCGCCTTCGGCGACGCCGCCGTCGCGCTCCGCGACTGCTTCGACGCGATCTACACCGCAGTCACCGACGCCGGCTTCATCGCCGCGCGTTCCCTCGTCGTCGCCCAGGCGCTCACGTCCGAGCGTCTGGAGGGCCTCCGTCGCGCCGTCGCCGCCTTGCTCGCCGCTCCCGAACTCGCGCGTCTCCAGCGGTTACCGATGCACGGTCGCGTCTTCTTGCAGCTCGCCGAGGAGCTCACCGGCGCCGCCCCAGACGACGTCCTCGAGCGCCTCCTCGCCTTCCATCGCCGCATCCAGCGCGAGCGGACCACCGGCGACAGCTGGATCTCCCACGACGCGGGCGACCTCCGGATCGCCCAGACCCGCTACACCGGCCACCGCCTCGAGGCCCGCTACCCTGCGTTCAAGATCAACGTCGTCCGCAACCTGCTCGAGACGACCGGCCGTCTTCCCGCCGCGGAAGGAGGGGCCCCATGACCAAGCACTCCACCCCTCCGCGGCGCACTGCGCTCGAGTGCATCGAGAGTCAGGACCCTTGCCTCGGCGCCGTCTTCTGCTCCTACACCTTCGACCCGATCTTCTTCGAGTCTCACGTCCTGCGAACGATCCTCAAGCTGCAGAGCGATCCGGACGAGCAGCTCCCCGAATTCTTGCGCGAGGGCCTGAAGGCGCTCCAGAAGATCCCGGTCGCTTGCTTCGTCGACGCCAGCGCCCGCACCCCCGGCCAGCGCCTCCCCTACGACCTCCGACTCGTGTCGGAGCGGGTCTTCCACCCGAAGCTCGCCCTGCTGGTCCATGACAAACACGTGGACTTGCTCCTTGGGTCGGGCAATCTCACTCGCGGCGGCTACGGCGACAACACCGAGCTGTGGTTCCCCCGCAAGCTCCGCTTCGACGAGGCGAACGACGCTGCGGCCCTCCGCGCGCTGCTGGACTTCCTCGACGGCGTCGAGGCCCTCGCAGGCCCTCCGAGCCCGCAGCTCGCCCTGGTCCGCGCCAGCCTCACAGCTCGCCTCGCCGCCTCCCCCGCGCCAGACGACCAGCGCAGCTTCCACGTCCTTCACTCCCTGCGAGCGCCCCTACTGCCGACGTTCCTCGCGCTCATCCCCCGCGACGCCGAGATCCTGCGGCTTGGCGTGCTCGCGCCCTTCTACGAGCGAGACGACGAAGAGGCCGCCTCGCTCGCGGAGATCGAGTCCCTCATGCATCATGTCTTGCACGCCCGTGCCAGCCACAAGGCCGAGCTCGACCTCGGCTTCGGCTGGCACGGCGGCCCGCTCGGACCACCGACCTCCGTCCCAACGCTCGACCAAGGCGTCGGGCAGCTCTGGGTCCACCGAGCGCCCGGTGCCCCACCGACGATCAAGTACCTCGTGCCGCTCAAGCGCGCCGCAAAGACGGTACGCTACCTCGATCATCGCGGGAAGGAACGCACGTGGTCACGAGACGAGGCCGACGCGGCCCTCGCCTCGCGGCAGCTCTATCCGGCTGCGCCGCTGGTCGCAAGCGGCCCTGCGAAGATCGTCGAGGCGCTGGCTTCCCAGCGCGAGCTGCGGACATGGCTCCTACCGGCGCTGCGCCTCGACGGCGATCGCCCCGTACGCCGACCGCTACACGCAAAACTCATCGCGATCATCGCCGAGCGACAAGGCGTGCTCACCACGTACCTCCTCCTCGGCTCCCCCAATGCCTCCGGCCGAGCCCTTCTCCATCCGCCACAGCAGGGCAACGTTGAGCTCGCAGTAGCCCTCGCGCTCGAGGGGGAATGGACGCTCCCCGACCTCGTCCCGGATCTCATCGCCTGTCCGCGTGGTCAACTTCGACTCTCCGACCCGGTCTTCCCGGCGACCGGCGAAAACTTCGTCCGCTGGATCTGCGACGCCGTCTACGCTCCCCGAGCGCGGGAGCTTCGCGTCGTCTGGGCTGAGGGGATCGATGGTCCGACGACGCCCTGGCGCCTCTCCTACTGCGAGCGACGGCTCGCCAGCGGAGAGGCGCCCCCTTCCGGCGAACTCCTCGTCCGCGACTTCGACCTCCTGGCTACGAGCTGCGAGCTCGCGCTCGAGGTCGCCGGCACATGCTTCAGCATCCCGATCCGCGTGACCGACCTCGCCGCCTTGCCTGCCGACCCCGTGGAGGCGCAGTACGGCCTCGCCGAGCTGATCGCCCTGCTCAGCCGGCGGATCGGGCGCGAGCGGCTGCGCCACGTGGTCGCCCAGACCGGCCAGGAGAGGACCCGTACGATCCTCGAGAGCCTCTTCGGCGAGCGTTTCACCCCGACCGACATCTTTCGCGCCTGGAAGAACCTCGCTCGAGAACTGTGCGAGGAGGGCATCACCCTCGCCGCGTTCCGCCACATCCTGAGCGGCCCGATCGGCGGCCGCATCGTCTGGCAGCGCATGCGCGAGGCCGTCGCCGAGGAGCTCAGCCCCGAGGTCGTGTGGTTCTATGGTGCCGAGCTCCTGAAGACGCTCGCCGAGATCCAGCTCCCTGCCGACGCTGACCAGCCGAGCAAGCGCGGCGAGCTCCAGCGCTTCCTGGATGACCTGCGTACCGAGCTCGCCGCGCTCGCGCCCGACGCTCGGGGCCGTCCGTGGCTCGACCCGATCCTCCGCTTCTATCAGCCCCTGACCACCACGAGGGAGCACCATGACCCCGCGTGATCGAACCTGGCTCCGCACCTTCCTCGACCTCGGAGCTCACGCCAAGCAGGGCAATATCTCCGCGCGTGACATCGAACGGCAGGAAGACACCGTCCTCCATGCCCTCGAGATCCTGCAGGAGAGCCCCGGGGTCGTGCTCGCCGACGAGGTCGGGATGGGCAAGACCTTCGAGGCGCTCGGCGTGCTCGCGGCCCGCGCCCAGGTCGCCCCCGACAGCCGCTTCCTCGTGATCACACCCGGCCCCGACCTGAATAGGAAGTGGACCAAGGAGATCCGCCGCTTCACGGCAGACGCGGGCGACGGCCGCAAGGTCTACCACGGCCTCGACCCCGACGCGATCACCGCGGTCGGTCGCCTCGGTGATCTCCTGTTCGAGGCCCCTCGCCGGCGGGTTCTCATCGCCCCGATCACCCTGTTCTTGCGCGGCGTCCGTGACGACCACGCTGACCTACTCGACCTCTTCTGCCGGTACAAGCGCCTCCCTGGCCCGACCCGGGCGGCCATCTTTCGCCGCTTCCGCGATGGCGCCTGCCAGCGCGAACCGGCCGGGACCTTCTTCGAGAGGTTCGACTACGCCACCCTCGAGCCTCACCTCGCTGCCGCATTCACAGGCGCCGACAGCGGCGAGACCTCCCTCGACGCCGCCTACGTCGAGCACGGCAACGATCTCTTTGCCACCAGCGAGAACAAGGCCAGCGAGATCCTGGATCTACTCGACCGGGTGCGTTACCGCCTCGCGCGCGCCCTGCTGCCGACCTTTGACCTGCTCGTCGTCGACGAGGCCCACAAGCTCAAGAACCGCCACACCAAGCGCGCGCAGTCGCTGAGCCAGGCGTTGCGCCAGCGCTTCCACAAGGCCCTCTTCTTGACCGCGACCCCCTTCCAACTCGACGTCGACGAGCTGCGTCAAGTGTTCGCGCTCTTCTCCCTCGCGTCGACCGCCCCCGCAGACCTGCACGAGCGCGCCGAGCTCCTCCTGACCGACATCCGCGGGTATCAGGACGCGTACGCCGCCTTCGAGCGCGACTGGAGTCGCGTCGATCCGATCCTCGCCGACGAACTCGGCCGGCACCTCGAAGGCGCGCCGGACCTCGCACATCTCCCCGACAACCCCGCCCTGCGGCCCGTCGCGCTTCACCTTCGTCGACTGATCGAGCTCAAGGACACGCGCATCGAACCGGCCTTCCGGCGCTGGATGGTCCGCAGCCGCCGCGATGACCGCTTCCTCTACCGGGACCACCGCTCGACGTCCCTCCCCGTGGCAGGCCCGGCGATGATCCCGTTCCTCGCCTACGAGCGCCTGATCGCCGAGCTCTTCGATCAGAAGCACCCGACCCACAAGGCCGCGGTCGAGCTCAATATGGTCTCGTCCTACGGCGCCGCTCAGAAGAGCGAGATGTTGTCGGACGAGAAGACCGCCGCGATCCCGTCGATCGAGCGCTACCGCGGCCTGCTGCGCGACATCCTCAAGAACCTCTCGGACGAGCGAGACAGCCACCCCAAGCTCTCGTACGTCCTGGACGACGTCCTGCGAGCCGCTGAGCAGAGCGGCGAGAAGACGCTGATCTTCTGCGCCCGGATCGAGACGCTGCACGAGCTCCAGCGCAAGCTACGCCACGCATGGGAGGACCGCCTCCTCGACCGGTGGAGACTCGCCTACCCCGGCGCCACGCACGCGGACATCTTCGGTGAGCGCGACGACGATCGCCAGGCCCGCGGCCGTCACGCCCTCCTGCAACAGCGATTTCATCGCACGCAGGACCTCCTCTACTTCGCCCTTCGCGAGCGCTACCTCCAGACCCTGCTCGAGTTCGAGGACTGGGGCGAGCGACATCTTGATGCGATCATGGGGCGCGCCGAGCCGCTGCTCCGCCAGGTGCGCACCGGCCCGACCTCGGCCGAGCGCGTCAACTTCTGCATCCTCAAGCGCGTCGTCGAACGCGCCGCGGTCGAGCTGCGGCGTGAAGTTGATCCCTCGTGGGCCCGGGACTTCACCGACGTCATCGAGCGGATCTGCGATCCGCGCTTTGTCCCCTACGGCTACGACCTGCTCAAGGACGAACTCGAGGAATCTGACGAGGGCAACTCCATCCCGACGTGGAACATCTCCCGGGAGCACGCGCGCCTGGTCGTCAGTTCTCGGCCCCACCTGTGGGCGCACTTCCGCGGCACCATGTTCGGTCTCCCGGACGAGCGCCGGATCCAGCTCGTCGAGCGGCTCGCCCGCTATCTCACCGCACGGTACGTCCCCTTCATCGCCGACATCCTCGTCCACGCGAAGTCGAGCGGTGTCCCACTCGACCCCGTCTCCTCGCGTGAGCTCCTCGACTTCGTAGACGCCTTCTGGCAAACGCCTACTGGACGCGGATACGTCACGCAACTGCGGCAGTTCCTGCCGTACTTCCACTATGAGCTCTCCGAGGAGCTGCGGGACCAACTCCTCGACGGCAAGCTCCTCGCAGGTCACTTTGTTCGGCAGACCAGCGAGGGCGAAACGCGCGAACGCCTGCGGGAGGCCTTCAACTCCTCACTGTACCCGATGGTGCTGATCGCCAACGAGGTCATGCAGGAGGGCCTCGACCTCCAGCGCTCGTGCCGTCGCGTGATCCACCACGACCTCCCCTGGAACCCCGCCCAGCTCGAGCAACGCGTCGGTCGCGTCGATCGCCTCGGCGGCCGGATCCACAAGTTGCGCGACAAGGACCGCGACGCCAAGCTCGAGATCCTCTACCCGCTGATCCAGCAGACCAGC
>CAZMML010000102.1:0-8810 GCA_964567335.1 uncultured Nannocystis sp.
AACGCCTCCAGCAGCTCGCGCTCGCCCACCAGATCGAGCCACGGCGGCACCGGCTCCGACACCGCCATCCCCTCGGGCGGCACCGCCAACGCCCACACCTCGCCCTCCGGCTCCTCGCCGTCCGTGAACGCCAGGGACACGACCCGGCCGAAGAGGGGCGACAGGCTCATCACCAGCTCCGGCTCGTAGCCCTCCCGCGTCGCGTGGCGACCGATCGCCTCCACGAGCCCGGGCGGCAGCTTCGACGGCTCGTGAGCCGGGACCGTCTCCACGTCGAAGACGAGCGCGCGACAGATCTTCCCCGCCACCCGCTCGAAGCCCGCGCCGAAGACGCGCTGCGGCGCGAAGCCTTCGTCCTCGTCGCGCGCCGCGCGGAGCTTGCGGACGTTGAGCTGCACCGCCCCCTGGTACTGCTCGACGCGGAACATCAGCTTGACCGCCTGTCCCCGCCGCAACGCTCGCGCCGTCGCCAGCGCGTCCGCGGCGTCGTCCCAGATCTTCGCCGCGACGGTCCGCTCCGCGTCCGCCACCACGAGGTCGACGTAGGGCCGCCCCTGGCGCGTGCGCCCCTCTTGCACCCGCATCACGCTCGCGTACGCGACGCACTGGCGCGCGGGATCAGGAACGAGCGCCGACAGATCGGCCAGGAAGTCGGGCGAGGGGCTGGGCATGGACGCGCGGGCGGAGGATACTTGCACCGCGGGCCCCGCGCCCAGCACCGCGCGCCCGACACCGCAGGCTCCCCGCGCGGGTCAACTCTCGAGGAACCTGACCCCTACGCCCCATGCGAGCCACGACCCCGCTCCTCTCTCTCGCTCTCCTCACGGCCTGCCTCGGCGAACGCGGGGGCGTCGCCCCTCCTCCGCCCGTGACCCCAGGAGCCGGAGGCGTCGCCGCGGCGCCCCCGACGGCCGCCCCCTTCGGGGCCTCGGCCCTCGCCGGCCTCGGACCGGTCAGCGCCCTCCTGGCCGACCGCCTCGAGGCGCCTGGACCCTACGACCCGCCCAAGGAGTCGGCCGCCTTCGACGCCGGCAAGCCGCACTGGCGCACGCTCGATCTCAAGGGCGCGGTCGGCGAGCTCAGCGCGATGTCCCTCTTCGGCGGCGGCGAGGTCATCGAGCTCTTCCCCTTGATCCGGCGCCTCGAGAAGCTCGCCGCGGAGGAGCACCTCCAGGGCCTGGTGATCCGCTTCACCGAGGTCTCCGTCGACATGGCCAGCGCCGAGGACCTCCGCGCCGCCCTCGTCGCCTTCAAGGGATCGGGCGCCCGCAAGCTCGCCTGCCACGCGGACGGCCCGACGAACGCGACCTACTACGTCATGACCGCGTGCGACACGATCGGGCTCCAGCCCCTCGGCGAGGTGCTGATCCCCGGGCCGCTCGCCGTCCCGCTCCACCTCCGCGGCCTGCTCGACAAGATCGGCGTCGTCCCTGACTTCGTCCACGTCGGCGCCTTCAAGGGCGCCGCCGAGCCGCTCACCCGGACCGAACCCTCGCCCGAGATGCGCGAGACCCTCGGCGCGATCGTCGACCAGGCCTACGCGACCATGAAGACCAGCATCGCCGCCGGTCGCAACCTGACCGAAGAGACCGCCTCCCACCACCTCGACACCGCGCTCTTCACGTCCGAGTCCGCCAAGATCGCCGGCCTCGCCGACCACGTCCTGGGCTACGAGGAATTCCGCGTCCAGCAGACCCACGGGCTCCCGTGGCAGCAGGTGAAGCTCAAGGACTCGTCGACCGGCGCCAGCCTCGACCGCCTGCAGGCCTTCCTCGGCCTCAGCCCGGCCAAGCGCCCGAGCGAGCCGCACATCGCGCTGGTCTACGCGCTCGGACAGATCGTCGACGGGCGCGGTCAGGGGACCCTCGGCGCCCGCCAGGAGATCGCCGGCCGCGCCCTCGCGTCGGCGATCGACAACCTCGCCGCGGACGACAAGGTCGCCGCGCTGGTCCTCCGCGTCGACTCTCCCGGCGGCAGCGCGATGGCCTCCGAGCAGATCTGGGCGGCGCTGCAGCGGGCCCGCGAGAAGAAGCCCGTGATCGTCTCGATGGGCGACCTCGCCGCCTCCGGCGGCTACTACATCTCCTGCGGCGCCGACAAGATCTTCGCCCAGGCCAACACCCTCACCGGCTCGATCGGCGTCGTCGGCGGCAAGCTCGCCTACGGCGACGCGGTCGCCAAGCTCGGCGTCCGCGCCTTCCCGATCGGCCGCGGCAAGCGGGCCGCGATGTGGACCAGCCTGTCCGCATGGACAGCCGACGAACGCGCCGCGATCCTCGCCATGATGGAGGACGTCTACCGCACCTTCCTCAGCCGCGTCGCGGCCGGGCGCGGCAAGACGACCGACGAGATCCACGCCATCGCGCAGGGGCGCGTGTGGACCGGCGCCGCCGCCAAGGAGCGCGGCCTCGTCGACGCCCTCGGCGGCCTCTCCGACGCCCTCGCCGAGGCCCGCGCCCGCGCGAAGATCGGCCCCGAGGTCCCGCTCGAGATCTACCCGCCCGAGCCGACCCTCAAGGACCTCCTCGAGGGCTTCGATCCCAGCGCCGGCCTGATCCGCGCCGCCCTCACCCCCGACCTCCTCGCCGAACTCCGCCAGCTCTTCGGCGACGCCGGGGCCGAGCTCTTCGCCGCGGCGCTGCGCCAGGTCGAGTCCTTCCGCGACGCCCCGATCCAGACCGCCCTGCTCTGGCCGGTCCTCGTCCGCTAGCCCGTCGACGCGCTCAGCCGTCGCCGAGGTCGATCACGTCGCCGCTCGCGGTCACCTCGAAGAGTCGGTCGCGACGACCGCCGTTGATCCGGACCTCGTGGCCCTCGACGGTCTCGGAGAAGTCCGCGACCAGCGTGTGGTTGAAGGGCGTCTCGACGGACGCGAGCCCAGCGCGCGGCATCCCCGCCGAAGGCTCCAGGTCGAGGCCGGCGAGGTCCATCTCCCAGCGGCCCATCAAGGTCTGCCAGCGCCGCCAGCCGTCGACCTTGCGCGCCCCTCCGGAGTACGCGACGAGCCGGTCGGACTGGATCTCCACCTCGCGTGCCATCGCCGTGTCTGCGCGGAGCTCCGTCACCACCCGCGTGACCCCCCCCTCGTCCCAGGTGAGCTGCGTGAACCCGTCGAGGTCCGTCTCGCCCCCGCGAAGCGGCTCGTAGTACAGCGTCGCCAGCAGCGTCTCCTCCGACGGTCGGGTGTAGACGACCCGCAGCGCCCCCACGTACAGGATCCCGTCCAGCTCACAGGGGAGGCCCGCAGAGCCGAAGCGGACCCGCAGCGCGACCGACCCGATCCGTTCGATCTCCGCGCAGGCGAGCGTACTCGCCACCTGCTCCGCGACCGCGTCGGCGATCTCCGGCAAGGTATCGCCCGTGCTGACCCGTCCGACCAGCGCCGCCATCGCGTCCTCGATCGCCATCGCCCGCCCCGGGGCTACCAGCTCGACACGGTCTGGCGGAGCTCGACCGTGCTCGCGGGCTCCGGGGTGCACGCGACGAGCGCTGCGCTCAAGGCGAGGGAGGGACCGCGAGCGGACACGCCCCTGATCTTGCCCGGTCGACGCCGATCAAGCAACGTTTGCCTTCGCCCCGCAGCGCTGCAAGAGTCCCTCCCGCATGGCGATCAGCACCTCCATGGCACTCATCGCGGCGCTCCTGGTCCAGCCGACGCCTGCGACTCGGACCGCGACGGAGGCGACCCTCCCTCCGCAGCCGACGCCGCCCGCACCCGCGACCTCGCCGCCCCCCGCGACCGGCAGCGCGCCCGCCTGGGAGCCGACTCCGCCTGCACCTTCCAACATGTCCTCTGCGTCTGCCGCGGCCTGGCCCGCCGCGGCGCCGCCCCCCGCCGCCGCCCCCGCCCCCGAGATGGCAGTGCCCGCGCCCGCGCCCGCGCCCGCGGACCGGCGCGGGCGCCTCTGGGGCGACTCGGTGCCGCTCATCGGCCGGGACTCCCGGATCGGCGCCTACATCGCCCCGACCTTCAAGCTGACCGGCTTCGGGCGATCGCCCGGCCTCATGCTCGGCGCCGACTTCGCGATCGGCGTCAGCGAGCGCTTCTACTTCGGCGCCAGCGGCAGCGCGCTTGCGACCCCGCTCGCCGCCCAGCGCGGCGACGGCCGCACCTTCAACATGCGGATCCAGTACGCCGGCGTCACCCTCGCGGTCGCCCTGCTGCGCGTCCGCTTCTTCTCGCTCGGCGTCGGCGGCATGGTCGGCGGCGGCAGGGCCTGCCTGAACGACGAGCGCCTCGATCGCTGCGTCAACCGGGCGGCCATGTTCGTCGGCGAGCCCGATCTCCGCTTCGTCTTCGCCATCACCAAGGTCCTCCAGCTCGCCGTGCACGGGGGCTATCGCTTCGCCGTGGCTCAACCCTGGAGCGGCCCGAACAACCGGATCCTCGGCGGCTGGAGCGCGACCCTCGCGCTACGCCTCGGCAAGTTCTAGCCCCGGCGCGAGAGGCGAGGAGCCCTCTCAAGGCCGTCGCGGCACGTCGCTCTTCTCAAAAGCGGCCCTGAAGCATCACACTGCCGAAGCCCGGGAGCACCCGCACCCGCGCCTCTTCGGCGCGCCACTTGTCCGAGGTCCGCTTGCCCTTCGTGTAGGCGACGGCGCCCCCGACCAAGAGCCCGAGGCCGACCACGCCGACCACCGCGAACACCGCGGACATCGTGTTCGCCTTGAAGCCGTCGTCTCGGAGCGACTCCCGCTGCGCGCGAAGCTCGTCGCACATGGTCGCGGAGGGCAGGTCGTTGATCGGGTCGATATCGCAGCCGTTGGGCTTGAACTCTTTGTAGAGCGAGTTGATGTCTGCCGTGTACCCGCGGCCCTTGAGGGCGAAGGTCACGGCCAGAGCGCTGCCGACGACGGTCAGCACGCCGCCGCCGCTCATCAGGCCGATGCCGGTCATGCGCAGCTTCCGTCCCGGGTCGATCTTCGGCGCCTCGGGCGGCGGCGGCGGATCAGGCTCCACTGGGGTCGGCTCCTGCGGGGTGAGGCGCGCCAGCTCCTCGTCGATCTCCTGCAAGATCGGCCGCACCTCCTCGGGATCCGCGCCGAGGCTCGGATCCTGCTCGATCGCCTGTACGTAGGTGCTGAGGGCCTGCTTCGCCTTCTCGAGGCGCTCGCGCTGCTTCTCTTCGTCGTAGACCCGCTTGTAGGCGATCCCGATGTTGTAGAGGATCAGCGGATCCTTCGAGCAGCGGTAAGCCTCCTCGAACTTCTCGATCGCCGCCTTGGTGAACTTCTGGTTGAAGTCCTTCCTGCCCTCCTCATAGAGCCCCTCGGGGTTGCGGCATCCAGCCGGCATCTTGTCCTTGGGGGCTGGTCCTGCCGTAACGGCCGCTGTGAGCACGAGATGGAGCGTAAGCCGCAGCATCGAGCGAGTTAGACTCATAACATGGTTGGGCCGGACAGCCGAGCGTGCGGCGCACGTCCCGTGCGAAAATACGTGCGCCCGCCAGCGCTCCAGGCCGTGATACCCTGAGCCGCGTGCTGAGAGATCTTCTGCGCAAGGCACAGTCGGCCGCCGAGCGACACTTGCCCGAAAGCGTCCGTGAGGCCGGTCGAAAGCTCGCCGAACAGGTGCAGGGGCGCGCGCCGGAGCCCGTGCGCCGCCTCGTCGACGCGCTGCGCGGCGGCGAGGAAGCGCCACCGCCCCCGGAGGCGTCCGATCCGCCCCACGAGGAGCCCGCCGTCGAGACGAGCGCCGCGGTGGTCCTCTTCGCCTACCCCGACGACGACGCGGCCGCTCGTCTCGCCGCGCTGCTCGCCGCCGAGGGCATCGCCTTCCGGCGCATGAACCTCCACGAGCAACCTCAAGCCGCCCGACAGATCGCCGCGCTCACCGGCGTCATGACGCCCCCCTACGTGTACATCCGCGGTCGGTTCTGGGGCGGCGAAGGTGAGATCTCGAGCCTCGCCGCGCTCGGCGAGCTGGGGCACGTCGTCGCGGGAGATCTGGCCCGACTCAGCGACGAGGCGAGGCGGATCGGCAAGCTCCACGAGGACTTCGACGAGGCGATCACGGCCGACAACATCATCGCGCGGCTCCAGCGCGGGCACATCCTCAGCGTCGAGGAGCTCGACTGCTGGTACGAGCGGAGCCCCGACGGAGACCGCCTCTTCTACGACGGCGCGCCGCACCCCGCCGACGAGCTGCGCGCCGTCGCCGAAGCGATCGAGGCGCGCTTCGTCGCTGCTGAGGGCCAGCTCCGGGTCGAGAGGCGCTTCGAACCAGCGGTCTCGATCTGAACCCAACCAAGTAGAAGAGGGGCACCCTCGGGCGCCCCTCCTCTTCACCCCGCCAGCGGATCAGCCGGTGGTGTCGGTGCTCATCCCGCCGGTGTCGGTGTCAGTGCCGGTACCCATGCCACCCTCGGCCTCGTCGCCGCACTTGGTGAGCAGGCGCGGCGCCACCTCCGGGTCCCACACGCCGCGGCAGTACTTCCCGTAGCTCGGCCAGACCTTGTTGTTCGCGTCCTTGTAGAGCGAGTTGTCGGGGTCGAAGGCGTAGGGGCAGAGGTCGCACTTGTCGCCCACGCCGTCGAAGTCCTGGTCGAACTGCGGCATCGTGCACATGTACTGGTAGAGCTTGTTGGCGTCGCCGCCGATCGTCACGCCGTCGACCCCCGTGCTGTTGAGGTTGAGCGGCATGCCGGGACCGTCGCAACCATCCGGGAGGTTAAGCACGCCGGGCCGCGCCTTGACCTTGTCCGGGAGCTGCCGGCACTTGTCGGGCGTCTCGCCGCCGCAGTCGGCCTTGAGCGGGACGAAGATCGGCGAGGGCGGGGCGTCGCCCATCATGCTCATCGCCCACTGCTCGACATCCATGCGCCACTGCTCGAGCAGGCTCTCGACCTCTTCGCTGAGCAGCGGCTCCCCGCTCGCCGCCAGCCGAGGCGCGTCGATGATCCCCTCCTGGAAGACCGTGGTGCAGCAGGCGCCCGAGGGCGCGACCTTCGTGTAGAAGGCGATCGGACGCGCGTCCGCGCGCTCGTAGCACTCGGAGTTGGTCTCGCAGGGGTTGCCGACGAAGTCGCTGTCCGGGTCGTCGTCCTCCATCGCCCCGTCCTGCACCTGCTTCGGGTTCGCGTCGTAGGGGCAGGTGTCGCAGGCGTCGCCGACGCCGTCCGCGTCGCTGTCGACGTGGTTTTCGCAGGTGCCCATCACGCACGCGACCCCGGTGCCGCACTGGATGTCGTCGGTGCAGGCCTTCAGGCGCATGCGCGGACACACGTCGGCCATGTTCGCCAGGCCGTCTTGGTCGAAGTCGTCCATCGCGCCGAGGCCCACCGGGCCCGCCGCGCCCATCTCCTGGATCGGGTTGCCCATGCCGTCCACGCAGGCGTCACCGACGAAGGGCGTCGTGTCGTTGTCGACCAGGCAGGTGTCGTCGTTGTTGACCGGGACCGCCGAGCCGATCTCGGCGACATCCTGACCCGGCTCGTTCCCGAAGTTGCCGCAGTTCGGACGGACGATGCAGTTGTCGCAGACGTCGCCGACGCCGTCGCCGTCGAAGTCGTCCTGCACCGGAATGTTGCGGACCAGCATGTACGCGGGCGCCATCGCGTCCGCGGCCTTCTCGTTGTAGTCGTCGAGCGTGCGCGTGCAGAAGTCGCACTCGTTGCCGATCCCGTCCTTGTCGCGGTCGGCGGTGTTGACGTCGGAGGGCAGGGTCGGGCACAGGTCGATGATGTCGCCGAACCCGTCCCCGTCGACATCGAACTGATCCGGGTTGCGGTGATCCGGCGCGTTGTCGCAGGAGAACTGGTAGCTGTCGAGGTCCTTGTCCTCCTTGCACTTCGGCGAGTCGATCTCGAAGTCGTAGGTGTAGTCGGGCTTGCGCGGCTTGCCGTTCTTCGAGAGCTGGCCGTCCTCGGTGAGCTTCGGCATCCCGACCACGAGCGGCATCCCGCACGCGTCCCAGAAGGCCGCCTTGTAGTCGTCCGGGCGGTTCTTCATCGCGTCGTACACGTCCTCGCCGTCGGCGAGGAACAGCCCCGGCACCTTGAGGCGGTAGCGCTGCGCCGGCCTCAGCACCGCGCCGAACTCCTTCGCGTCGATCTCGACGCGCAGCGAGCCGATCTCCTGATCGCGGATATTGACCGTCAGGCAGGGCGGCTTGCCGCCCTCGAACTCGTCCTTGGTGGCGGCGCACCCCAGACCGCCGGCGACGACCTTGCCCTCGACCGGCTCCTCGGGCGTCCCGCCGAGCTCGACGATCGAGAGCTTCGCCACGTTGACAGGGCTCATGTCGTACTTGTTGGAGACGCGGATCTCGAAGTCGTCGCAGGCGCCGATCCGGAGGTTGTCGGTCGGGAAGCCGCTGCCCGGGACCACATGGAAGTCCGGCGTGCGGATCACGTAGGTCGACTTGCCGCGGAGCGTGTTACCGACCTTGTCCCGGATGTATTGGACGACGTCGCTCGAGTCCGGCTCGGCGAAGACGATCTTGTACTCGGAGCTCGAGCACATCGCGCGGTCGAAGTTCTCGAAGACCTCGAAGCCGGTGGCGTCGTTGGCCCGCCAGCCGTCCTTGATGTTGAGGGCCCCCGCGCCCTTGCTGCGGCCCGCCGAGCAGTTCTCGACCAGGCTCCGCGGCACCGCGCCGAGATCGGCGGGCAAGAAGAGCACGCCCTTGACCGCCGGGTCGTAGATCACGCCGCCCGTGCGCGACACGAACTTGAGCGCGTACTGCCCCTCCTTGTTCGAATCGAGCTTGCCGTCCGTGTAGCAGAGCTGCGCGACGAGGTCGGAGCAGCCGTCTGCCGGCTCATCCTCGCACTTACAGTTGCGGGTCGCGCTGGGGAGCGTGTCCTTCC
>CAZMML010000103.1:0-7149 GCA_964567335.1 uncultured Nannocystis sp.
CTTCCGCGACCAGGCAGGTCCGGGTCCGCGCGTGCCACCGCGCGGGATCGTCGCCTTTCTCGCGAGGCGGGGGCCGCCTATTGTGGCTCGTCGACCGGCCGCCGCGATGAACGACCCCCAGCCGCCGGCGACGACGCCGCCGAAGAGACTCGACGCCGACGAGGTGCAGCGCCTGCTCGGTCTGCGCAGTCGCTACCTGGCGCGGCGCCTGATGGCGGCGCTCGACCCGTGGGGGTCGGGCTTCTCGACGGTGGCGGACTTCGAGGCGATGGCGCAGACGATGTTGGACGCGCCGCTCGAGCGGAAGCTGCACTTTCTCTTTCGGCTCCACGACGACGACGGGGACGGCCGCCTGCAGCGGGAAGAGCTCGACCGGATGCTGCACATCGGCCTGGTCGAGAACGGGGTGCTGCTGGGGGTCGAGGACACATCGCGGCTTCTCGGCGCGCTGCTCGTCGCCATGGACCTCGACCGCGACGGCGAGGTGACCTTCGACGAGTTCAAGCGGGTCGTCGAGCGGCGGCCGGAGCTGCTCGCGCGGATCGCCGAGCAGGGGGTCGCGCTGCTGCGTCCGCGCCCGCGGGCCGGGCCGCGCCGGCGCGACCTCGAGGCGCTGGGGTGGATCCGCCGGTGGGGCGTGCTCGGCTTCTGGCTCGGGCTCTTCGTCGCGGCCAACCTGTGGCTCTTCGTCGGCGCCTTCGTCGCGTACCGCGAGCAGGGCGCGAGCCTGTGGGTCCAGATCGCCCGCGGCTGCGGCGCGTGCCTCAACCTCGACGCGCCGCTGCTGCTGGTGCCGATGCTCCGGCACCTGTGGACGAGCGTGCGGCGGACGTGGTGGCACCGCGTGCTGCCGCTCGACGAGGTGGTGGGGATCCACCGGCTGATCGGCGAGGTGGTCCTGGGCCTCTCGCTCGTCCACACCGCGGCGCACCTGACGAACGTGGCGACCTCGAGCGCGCCGCTGTGGAGCCCGGCGAACACCACGGGCTTCGTGCTGCTGGCGTTGTTGGCGCTCATCTGGGTCTGCGCGCGCGACTGGGTCCGGGGCGCGGGCCGCTTCGAGCTCTTCCACTGGGTCCACGCGAGCTTCTGGCTGTGGTTCGCGGTCGCCCTGCTGCACGGGCCGGTGCTGTGGATCTGGCTGCTCGCGCCGGGGATCGCCTACGTCGCCGAGCGCTCGCTGCGGCGCTCGTTGCGGCGACCCGCGGTGCCGCTGCTGGACGCCCGTCCCTTGCCCTCGGGGGTGACGCTGCTGCGCCTGGCGCGCCCGGCGGGCTTCGTCTACGAGCCCGGCGACTTCGTCTACCTGCGGGTGCCGGCGGTGGCGCGCTGGGAGTGGCACCCCTTCACGCTGACGAGCGCGCCGGAGGACCCCGAGGCGCTGACGGTCCACGTGCGCTCGCTAGGCAACTGGACGGCGGCGCTGCGCGAGCGCTTCTCGGCGACGGGGAGCCACCAGGGGCAGCAGGTCGACGTCGACGGGCCCTACGGGACGCCGAGCGTGCACCTGCGGGAGTGCGAGCACGCGGTGGCGATCGCGGCGGGGATCGGGGTCACGCCCTTCGCCTCGCTGCTGCAGAGCCTGCGCCTGCAACGGGCGCGGGGCGCGAGCGGGCTGAGGCTCCGGCGCCTGCACTTCGTGTGGATCAGCCGCGAGCAGGACTCCTTCGAGTGGTTCACGCAGCTCCTCGCCGAGCTCGAGGCGGCGCGCGAGGGCTGGCTCGACATCCACATCTACTTCACCGCCGCGCGTCCCGACATGGAGGGCAGCGTCGTCGAGCTCGCCCGGACGCTGCTGCACGAGGCGACCGGCGTCGACGTCATCACGGGGCTGCGCGCCCGGACCTGCTTCGGCCGGCCCGACTTCCGCGCGCTCCTCGGCGGCTTCGCCGCCGAGCCGGGGCTGCCGCCGCCGCGGGTGTTCTTCTGCGGTCCGGCGCCGCTGGCGCGCAGCCTGTCGAGCGAGTGCCAGGCGCTCGGCCTCACGTTCCGCTACGAGCGCTTCTGACGGGTCGCAGCGGGCCGGCGTCGTAGCCGATCTGGTCGCGCAGGCTGCGTTCGAGCAGCGAGGCCGGCGTCATCCTGACGAGCGCCTCGCGGAGGGCGACGAGCGCCGGGTGGCGCCACTGGCCGATCGCGCCGAAGCGGCGGGAGAGCGCGACGATCCGGTCGGTCCGCCGGTGGCGCGCGGCCTCGTAGGCGGCGAATGCGGCGGCGTGGTCGCCCGCGTGGACGAGGAGCTCGCGCGTCAGCACGACCGCGTCCTCGATCGCCATGCACGCGCCCTGGCCGAGGTTGGGGGTGGTCGGGTGGGCGGCGTCGCCGAGCAAGGTGACGCGGCCGGCGCTCCAGCGGCGCAGCGGCGGGCGGTCGAGGAGGTCGTTGCGGAGGATCTCGGCCGGAGCGGTGGCCGCGATCGCCTGCTCGACGCCGTAGGGCCAGCCGGCGAAGCGGCGCAGCAGCAGGTCGCGGCGCGCGAGCGGGTCGTCCGTCTCACCCTCCGGGGCGACGAGGGTGGCCCACCAGTAGACGCGGCGCTCGTCGAGGACGCACACCGCGGCGCGTTGCCCCGGGCCCTGGACCTCGCGCAGGACCCCGAGCTCGGGCGGCGCCACGTCGGCGATCCCGCGGTAGCAGGTCTCGCCGGAGTAGCGGGGCGCCGCGGGGCCCCACAGGGCGGCGCGGACGGCGGAGCGGAGGCCGTCCGCGCCGACGAGGAGGCGCCCGCGGAGCGCGGCGCCCGAGGCGAGGTCGGCGATGACGCAGTCTGTCTCTTCGCGCAGGCCGATGAGGGGGTCGCCGAGGCGAACCTTGTGTGGATCGACGCGGGCGGCCAGCGCGCTGAGGAGCTCGCCGCGGTGGACGACGAGGGAGCGGGCGCCGAGCTCGCGGCTGAGGCGGCTGAGGTCGAAGCGCGAGAGCACCTGGCCGCGCCAGGAGCAGCCCTCGCCGCGCAGGATCTCGGCCGTCGTCGGGAAGACCGAGGTGTCGACGCCGAGAGTGGCGAGGGCCCGGATCGCGCTCGCCCACAGCCCGAGGCCGGCGCCGACCTCGCGCAGCTCGGGGGCCCGCTCGATCACCCGGTAGGGGGCGCCGACGCGCTCGCACGCGGCCGCGAGCGCGAGGCCGCCGATCCCGCCGCCGACGATGAGGATCGGGTCGTCTGCGTCGCTGTGATGCACGCCTCGACAGTCGCACACACGGCCGTACCAGGGAAGGAGCGGCCGGCCCAGCGATTCTATGATAGTGTCTTCATCTCTGTTCGGAGGGTAGGGCGATGGCGAGGTCATATGGCTGGATTTCTTGCGGGGTGAGCGTGTTGCTGGTCGCGTGCGGCGACAACGGCGGCGACACGATGACCGCGTCGATGAGCGGCACCGGCACGAGCACGATCGGGGCGACCGACTCGGCGACGGGCTCGACGAGCCAGGGGTCGATGAGCGTGACGGAGGGCGGCTCGACGGAGGGCGGCGGGACGGTGTCGGCGACCGGGACCGGCACCACAGGTACGACTGGTTCGACCGACTCGGCGACCAGCATGCCGGTGACGAGCGGGCCCTCGAGCTCGACCGACCCGATGACCTCGACGAGCGCGTCGACGAGCGTCGGCCCCGGGGGCAGCTCCGGGAGCTCGGGCGGCGTTCCGGGCGTGTGCGGCGACGGCAAGGTCGACCCCGGTGAGCAGTGCGACGACGGCAACAACAACGGGCCCGATCAGGACTGTCTGCCGGACTGCACGCCGCACGTGTGCGGCGACGGGGTCCAGTCGCCCGCGGAGAGCTGCGACCTCGGGCCGATGAACGGCCCGGACAACGGCTGCTCGACGGAGTGCCTGATCCTGCCCTCGGCGTGCGGGAGCCAGACGGCGGAGGCGGAGATCGTGCCGCTGCCGGTCGACATCATCTTCCTCGTCGACAACTCCGGGAGCATGACGAACGAGATCCTCGGGGTGCAGACCAACATCAACAACAACTTCGCCACCATCATCGGCAACAGCGGGATCGACTACCGCGTGATCATGGTTTCGGAGCACGGCAGCGCCAACGCCAACCAGAGCATCTGCATCGAGGCGCCGCTCAGCGGCATCGCGCCCGGCGGCTGCAACAACCCGCCGCCGCAGCCCGTCAACGGGGCGAAGTTCTTCCACTACAGCTACCCGATCCTGAGCACGGACTCGTGGTGCAAGCTCCACCCGACCTTCAAGGGGACGCTCAAGGACCAGTTCAACTTCGCGCCGATGGGCTGGCAGCAGTGGCTGCGCCCCGACTCCTTCAAGGTGTTCGTCGAGATCACCGACGACCGCGTCAACTGCTCCGCCAACGGGTACAGCTACAACGACCTGAACACGGTCGCGGGCGGCATGACGTCGGCGGCGAAGTTCGACAACGACCTCTTCGTGACCTCGCCGATGCACTTCGGCAGCGCCATGAAGCGCAACTACAACTGGTACAGCATCGTCGGCCTGAACTACAACAACCCGCCGACGGACCCCTACACCGCCAAGGACCCGATCATCACGGCGAAGTGCCCGACCGCGGTCAACGGCGGGATCGGCTACCAGACCCTCAGCAACACCACCGACGCGCTGCGCTTCCCGCTCTGCGACACGACCAAGTACGACGTCGTCTTCCAGGCGATCGCGCAGGGGGTCGTGTCGAACACCAAGATCTCGTGCGAGTTCACGATCCCCGAGGCGCCGATGGGCAAGAGCCTCGACAAGGACTCGATCCTGGTCGAGTTCACCCCGACCGGCCAGAACATGCCGATCGTCTTCATGCAGGTGCCTGACGTGAACCAGTGCAACGCGACGTCGTTCTACGTCCTTGGCGACAAGGTCATCCTCTGCCCCGAGGCCTGCGCGACGGTCCAGGCCGACAAGACCGGCAAGGTCGAGGTGAACTTCACCTGCGAGCCGCTCATGCCGAACTGACGCCGAGGCCCCGCGGAGCGATCGCAAGTGCGCGGGGCTGGAGGCGCTCGAGCGGGCAGGGGCCCTTCGGCCGGCCTTGGCCGCGGCGAGCGAACGCGGGACCTTGCGCGTGGGGGCCCGGTCGGGTATGGTCTTCGGACCATGCGCGTCTTCCCCACGATCGTTCGCTGCCGCCCTCGCGGCGGTGTGCTGCTCGGTCGGGGTTGACCGCGCCGCGTGACCCTCGGCGCCGCCCGGGCGCGCTCCGGCCGCGATGACCTCGCGGCCTGGCCGCGCCGGCGCCCGGGCGGCGCCTTCAGCGTGCGCAGGCGCGGCCGAGAGGCGACCATGAAAGAGACGATGATCATCGAGATCCGCGCCGCCGAAGGCGGCGACGACGCCAAGCTCCTGGTGTACGAGCAGCTCGCGGTGTACGCGAAGCTCGCGGCGCGGGAGCATCTTTGAGCTCGACGTGATCGACGAGCGGCCGGGGTTCCTCTGCTTCACGGCGACGGGGTCCGGGGCCGGGCGGTGGTTCCGGCACGAGGCCGGCGGGCACCGGTGGCAGCGGGTGCCGCCGAACGAGAAGCGCGGGCGGGTCCACTCGAGCACGGTGACGGTGGTGGTGCTCGAGCCGGCGCGCGCGGACGCGGTGGAGATCCGGCCGCAGGACCTCGACGAGGGCTTCTCCCGCGGTAGCGGCTCGGGCGGCCAGCACCGCAACAAGACGTCGACGGCGGTGCACCTGCGGCACCTGCCCACGGGGCTCCACGTGCGGGTCGACGGCGGGCGGAGCCAGAGCATCAACCGCCAGACCGCGCTGGAGCTGCTGCGGGCGCGCCTGCAGGCGCGCCGCGACGAGGAGGTCGAGGCCGATCGCTGGGCCCGGCGCAAGGCCCAGGCCGGCAGCGGCATGCGCGGCGACAAGATCCGCACCGTGCAGGTCCAGGGCGACCTCGTCGTGGACCACCGCCGCGGGACGCGGATGACCTACGGCCGCTACATCCGCGGGTACCTCGAGGAGCTCGCGCCCGGCGGCTCGGTCTAGGCGGACGACGCGGAGCGGTGCCGGCGCCCGTGTCGACACCGCTCTGCGCGGGCCCTCGAACCGGGTCGGCTGCCACGCGCTCGCGCGTGTCAGGTGTCGGGCTCGTCGGGCGCGGGCCCCGTCGCGGCGCGGAAGGGGAGGTACTCGGCGAGCTCGCGGATCTGAGCGTCGACCGCGGCTGTCTCCTCGCGCAGGAAGCGGGCGACCGCCGCGGCGAGGCCCGGGTGGGCGATCCAGTGGCTGCTGTAGGTCCGCGAGGGGGCGAGGCCGCGGAGCAACTTGTGCTCCCCCTGCGCGCCGGCCTCGAAGCGCGGGGTGCCGCGGGCGATGCAGCGCTCGATCGGCGCGTAGTAGGCGGCTTCGAAGTGAAGGAAGGGCGCGTCCTCGTCGGCGCCCCAGTAGCGCCCGTAGAGGCAGGCCGAGGTCTCGAAGAAGAGCGCGCCGGCGATCGTGCGGCCTTCGCGGCGCGCGCGCGCCCACAGGAGGCGCTCTGGCATGAGCGCACGGACATGCTCGAAGAAACCTGGCGCGAGGTAGTCGTGGCCGCCGTGGGCGTGGACGGTGGCGCGGTAGAAGCGGTCGATCGCGGCGAGGTCGGCGGCGGTGAGGTCGGGCCCGGAGATCCACTCCAGCGCGTCGACCGCGGCGAGGGCCCGCTCGCGCTCCTTGCGGATCTGCTTGCGCTTGCGCGAGGCGAGGTCGGCGAGGAAGCCGGCGAAGTCGCGGTAGCCGCGGTTGTGCCAGTGGTACTGGAAGCTCGCTCGGGGCAAAAAGCCGTGGCGCGCGAGCTCCTCCTGCTCCCGCGCGGTGGTGAAGAGCCAGTGGATCGAGGAGCAGCGCGCGGCGGCGGCGGCCTCGCGGACGCCGGCCACGAGGCGGGCGACGACCGCCTCGCGGTCGGCGTCGGGGGCGACGAGGAGGCGCGGGCCGCTCGCGGGGGTCATCGGCGCCGCGACCACGAGCTTGGGGTAGTAGCGCAGGCCGGCATGCGCCGCGCCGCGGGCCCACGCGAAGTCGAAGATGAATTCCCCATAGCTGTGGGCCTTCACGTAGGCCGCGACGGCGCCGACGAGGCGCGGGGCTGCGCCTGCGCCGGGGGCGCCCTCGTCCGGCTCCTCGACCAGCACATACACGGGGCGCCAGCCGGCGTCGTCGCCGACGGACCCGGAGCGCTCGAGGGCGCCGAGGACGC
>CAZMML010000103.1:7159-8777 GCA_964567335.1 uncultured Nannocystis sp.
GTGAAGGGTGAGCCCTCGTGAGCGAGCGCGTCCCAGGCGGCGGGCGCGACGCCCTCGATCGAGGTGAGGGTCCGGGTCGTCAGCTCCGGCAAACCTGCAGATAAGCTAGCACGGAGCGGGGTGGAAAGGCCCCCAGCGGAGGCTACACTGAGGGCGCACAAGGCATGTCGAGCCGTGAGAAAGCGAGCCCGAAGGGCAGCGTGGCGGTCAAGACCCGCAGCGAGCGCCGCACCAAGCGCCCGCGGATGTACCGCGTCTTGTTGCACAACGACGACTTCACGCCGATGGAGTTCGTCGTGAGGCTGCTGCAGGTGGTGTTCCACCGCACCGAGTCGGAGGCGACCGCGATCATGCTGCACGTCCACAACCACGGCGTCGGGGTCGCGGGGGTGTACACGCACGAGATCGCCGAGACCAAGGTGGCCCAGGTCCACATGCTCGCGCAGCAGCAGCAGTGCCCGCTGATGGCCTCGATTGAGCCCGAGGAGGACCCGGATGCTGAGCAATGAACTCAAGCAGACGATAAACCACGCGATCGCCGACACCCAGCGGCGGCGCCACGAGTACATCACGCTCGAGCACCTTCTGCTCGCGCTGCTCAGCGACGCGAGCGCGCGCAAGGTGCTGCTCGCCTGTCACGCGGACGTCGAGAAGATGCGCGGCGAGCTGGAGGCCTTCATCGAGCAGAACGTCACCCGCCTGCCGGACGACGCCGATGCGACCGTGCACCAGACGATCGGGGTCGGCCGCGTGCTGCAGCGCGCGATCCTCCACGTGCAGGGGTCGGGGCGGAGCGAGGTCACCGGGGCGAACTTGCTGGTGGCCATCTTCGCCGAGAGCGAGAGCTTCGCCGCCTACGTCCTGCGCGAGCACGGGGTGACGCGGCGCGACGCGACGCTCTACATGTCGCACGGGATCGCCAAGGGCTCCGACAAGGCGCCGACGACCCGGCCGGCGCCGAACCCGGTCGGCGGCGAGGACGACGAGGACGAGCGGATCGCCGACGACCCGCTGAGCGCGTACTGCGTCGACCTCAGCGCCAAGGCGGCGGCGGGGAAGATCGAGCTGTTGGTCGGCCGGACGCAGGAGATCCAGCGGGTGATCCAGGTGCTCTGCCGTCGGCGCAAGAACAACCCGGTGCTGGTCGGCGAGCCCGGCGTCGGCAAGACCGCGGTGGTCGAGGGCCTGGCGCTGCGGATCCACAACAAGGAGGCGCCGCCGGCGCTGCTCGGCGCGAAGATCTACGCGCTCGACATGGGCGCCGTGCTCGCGGGGACCAAGTTCCGCGGGCAGTTCGAGGAGCGGCTCAAGGCCGTCCTCTCCGCGCTGCAGGAGGACCCCCACGCGATCCTCTTCATCGACGAGATCCACACGATCGTCGGCGCCGGGGCGACCAACAGCGGGTCGATGGACGCCAGCAACATGCTCAAGCCGGCGCTCGCGTCCGGCGAGCTGCGCTGCATCGGCGCGACCACCTACAAGGACTTCAAGTCCGCCTTCGAGCGCGACGCGGCGCTGGCCCGCCGCTTCCAGAAGATCGAGATCTTGGAGCCGACGGTCCCGGACACGATCGAGATCCTCCGCGGCCTGCAGCCCGCCTACGAGGCGCACCACAGCG
>CAZMML010000104.1:0-8766 GCA_964567335.1 uncultured Nannocystis sp.
GGATCGTCAGGTCGAGCTCCGGGAACTCCTCGCGGGCGATGTCCGAGGCCGAGTAGACGCTCGCGCCGGCCTCGCTGACCGCGACCACGATGATGTCCGAGAGGCCAGCCGAGGCCAGCGCCTCGCGCACCAGCGCCTCCGCCTCGCGCCCGCCGGTGCCGTTGCCCACCGCGATCGCCTCCGGGCGGTGCGTGCGGACGAAGGCCACCAGCTCCTGCTCCGCGCGGGCCGTCGCGCCGGCGCCCTGCCCCGGGAAGATCGTGATCGAGGCCCGGTAGGTGCCGGTCTCGTCGACCGCCGCGCACTTGCAGCCGGTGCGCAGCCCGGGGTCGACGCCGACGACGCGGCGACCCCCGAAGGGCGCCGCGAGCAGCAGCGTCCGCAGGTTGCGCGCGAACACCTCGACCGCCTCGCGATCGGCCCGCATCTTGAGCTCGATCCGCAGGTCCGTCTCGATCGAGGGCCCGAGCAAGCGCACCAGCGCGTCGCGGGCCGCCGCCTGCAGCTCCTCCGCGAAGGGCGAGCCCGGCCGGACCCCGGCCTTCGCCGCGAGGCGCGGCGCGAGCTCCTCCGTCGGCACCCCGATCTTGACCCGCAGCACCCCCTCCTGCTCGCCGCGACGGACCGCGAGGAAGCGGTGCGAGGGGATCGTGGCGACCGCCTCCTCGAAGTCGTAGTAGAGCTCGAACTTGGTCGGCTCGGCCGTCTTGTCGGCCAGCGCCTCGGCGCGGACCTTGCCCTCCCGCGCGAAGACCTCGCGGACCAGCGCCCGCACCTCCGCGTCCTCCGCGAGCTCCTCGGCGACGATGTCGCGCGCCCCCGCGAGCGCGGCCTTCGGATCGGGGACCTCGCGCGCCGGGTCGACGCGGCGCGCCGCCTCCGCCTGCGGATCACCGAGCTCGGGCTGCTCGCGGATCCGGCGCGCGAGCGGCTCCAGCCCGCGCTCGCGGGCGATCATCGCCCGCGTCCGCCGCTTCGGCTTGAAGGGCAGGTAGAGGTCCTCGAGCGCCGCCTTGGTCTCGCTCGCGGCGATCTTCGCCCGCAGCTCCGGCGTCATCTTGCCCTGCGACTCGATCGACGCGATCACCGTCCGGCGCCGCTCCTCGAGCTCGATCACGTAGCTCCGTCGCTCCTCGATGCTCCGGATCTGGACCTCGTCGAGCCCCCCGGTCGCCTCCTTGCGGTAGCGCGCGATGAAGGGGACCGTCGCGCCCTCCGCGAGCAGCTTCACCACCGCGGCGACGCCCCGCTCCGGGAGCGCGAGCTCCCGCGCGAGGACTGGGACGGGGTCGAACTCTGGGGCGTCGCTCATGCGGGGCGGGACGCTGACACAGCCCGCCCCCCCGCATCAAGCCTCTCAGCGCGGCCGGATCGCCGGCGCGTCCGGCCGCAGCGCCTCGCACGCGCGCGCGACGATCCCGACGTGCAGCGCCTGCGCCTCCTCGTCGGTGACCGTGCGCCCCTCGGCCGCGTAGTGCATCCGCAGCAGCAGCGCGCGGTGCCCCTCGGGCACGCCCTTCCCGCGGTAGTCCTCGAGCAGCTCGATCGCCGCCGCGCCGAGCGAGTCGCGGGCCAGCCGCACGGGATCGTCGCCCGGACCGCGGGCCTCGCCTGCCGCCGCCGCGAGCGCCGCCGTGACCCGGCTCGCCGGCAGATCGACCGGCGCCTCGAGCGAGAGATCGCGGCTGGTCGAGGGGTAGCGCGGGAGATCGCGGCAGCGCACGACCTCCCGCGGCGGCAGCGCCGCCACCTCGATCTCGGCGTAGTACACGCGCGCCCCCTCGGGCAGCCGCCACGCCGCGATCAGGTCCGGGTGGACCTCCCCGGCCTCGCCGACGCGCGCTCCGCCGCAGAGCAGGGCGACCTGGACGCCCGGGTGCAGGTAGCCCGCGGGCGCGGCCTGCGGCGCCAGCTCCAGGCGCAGCCCCACCCGCGTGAGCGCCTGAGCCGCCGCGCCGGTGATCGCCCGCGCTTCGACGGGGTGCTTCGGGCCGCCGTAGAGAAGCGCCGCGACGAAGGTCCGCTCCTCGGGCAGACGGGCGTCGACGGCCGCGGTCGGGCCCGAACCAGCCGTCGGCCGCGACCGCGGCCACGCGTAGGTGCGACCGACCTCGAAGAGCCGGACCGGCCGCGCGTGTCGGGCGACGTTGTGCGCGAGCGCGTCGAGCAGGCCCGGGAGCAGGTGCGTGCGCATGACGTCGGCGCCGCGCATCGGGTTCTCGAGGCGGACCATCCGCTCCGGCGGCACCGCGAAGAAGCTCAGCTTCTGTTCGCCCGCGAAGAGGTCCTCGCCGACGAAGGCCATCGCCACGTGCTCGAGGAGCCCGGCGTCGCGGAGCCCCTCCGCCAGGCGATCGGCGCGCTCCGTGATCGGGTCGCCGGTCGCGGCCGCGCGCGCCTCCTGCGGCACGGTCGCCCGCGCCGGCACGTGATCGAGGCCGTAGAAGCGCATCCACTCCTCGATCAGGTCGACCTCCCGCGCGAGATCGGGGCGGTGCGTCGGCGGGCGGCAGATCCAGCGGTCCGAGGTCTCTTCGCGGACCTCGACCTCGATCCCCGCGAGCGTCCTTCGCGCCAGGTCCTCCGGGACAGCCACACCGAGCAGCGCCAGCGCCCGCGAGGGCCGGAGCACGATCGTCGGCACCGGCGGCCGATGGCCCTCCGCGACCGTCCACGCCGCGCAGCGCCCGCCCGCGAGCGCCTGCAGCAGCGCGAGCGCCCGCAGCGCCGCTCGCTCGAGGCCCGCGCCGTGATCGACGCCGCGCTCGAAGCGGTGGCTCGAGTCGGTCGAGTAGCCGTGCCGCCGCGCTGTCGCGCGGATCCCCGGGGGGGCGAACCACGCCGCCTCGAGCAGCACCCGGCGCGTGCCCGGCCCGACCATCGAGCCCGCCCCGCCCATCACCCCGGCTAGCGCCTGGGGGACCCGCGCGTCGGCGATCACCAGGTCCTGCGCCGTCAGCAGCTTGCTGGTCCCGTCGAGCGTCGTCAGCCGCTCGTCCTGCTCGGCCCGGCGCACCACCACCCGACCCTCCGCGAGCGCGTCGCGGTCGAACGCGTGGAGCGGGTGGCCCAGCTCGAGGAGGACAAAGTTGGTCACGTCGACGACGTTGCTGATCGCGCGCAGCCCGAGCCGGTGCAGGCGCACGCGCAGCCACAGCGGGGAGATCCCGACGGACATGTCCTCGAGCACAAACCCGAAGTAGCGGCCGCAGCGCTCGGGCGCCGCGATCGTCACCAGGCCGGGCGTGTCGGGCGCGTCGGGGCGCGGCGCGACTGGCGGCCGCAGCGGCAGGTCCAGGCGCGCGGCCAGGTCGCGCGCGACGCCCAGGTGCCCGAGCGCGTCGGGGCGGTTCGGCGTCACCCCGAGCTCGATGATCGTGTCGACGATCCCCGGGACGCGGTCGACCAGGCGCTCGCCGGCCCGCCACTCCGGGGAGAGGATCAGGATCCCGCCCTCGTCCGCGCCGATCTCGAGCTCCGTCTCCGAGCAGATCATCCCCTGCGAGGCGACGCCGCGCAGCTCACGGGCCGCGATCGTCAGGCCGCCCGGCAGCGTCGCGCCGATCGGGGCGAAGGCGACCTTGCCGCCGACGCCCGGCAGGTTGCTCGCCCCGCACACGACCTGCAGCACCTCGCGGCCGTCGAAGAGCTCGACCACGGTCAGCTTCTCGGCCCGCGGGTGCGGCGCCTTGCCGCGGATCTCACCGACGAGGATCGCTTCGATCCCCGCCCCGACCGGGTGGACGCCCTCCACCTCGAGACCTAGCCCGGTGAGCAATCGGGCGACGACCTGCGGGTCCGACTCCCCTCCCCTGCCCTCGGCGCGGGCCGCGTCCAGGCGGGCCGCCAGCGTGTCCGCGTCAAAGAAGGTGGTGAGCCACTGGTACGAGATCTTCACGTGAACTGCTCCAGGAAGCGGACGTCGCCCTCGAACATGTGGCGCAGGTGGGGCACCGCGTGCTGCATCATCGTCATGCGATCGACGCCGAAGCCGAAGGCCCAGCCCGTGTAGGTCTCGGGGTCGATCCCGCAGGCCTCGAAGACCGCCGGGTGGACCATGCCGCAGCCGCCGATCTCGATGTACCCGGTGTGCTTGCAGAGGTTGCACCCGTCGCCGCCGCAGAAGGGGCAGCCGAGGTCGAACTCCGCGCCGGGCTCGACGAAGGGGAAGAAGCTCGGCCGGAAGCGGACGTTCAGGCGGCGCCCGAAGAAGTCGCGCGTGAAGTCCATCAGCGTCGCCTTGAGGTCCGCCATCGTCACGCCGCGGTCGATGTAGAGCCCCTCGATCTGGTGGAACATCGGGCTGTGGGTCGCGTCGTCGTCGCGGCGGAAGGTCGTGCCGAGGGCCACGATCCGGATCGGCGGCCGCTGCGTCCGCATCGTCCGCACCTGCACCGGCGAGGTGTGGGTGCGCAGGACGATGTCGCCCGCGTGCAGCCCCTCGTCCTCGTGCAGGAAGCCGGCGTGGCGCGGCGGGCGGACGAAGAAGGTGTCCGCCATGTCGCGCGCCGGGTGGTCCGCCGGCATGTTGAGATCCTCGAAGTTGTACTGCGCGTGCTCGACGTGGGGCCCGACCGCCAGCGAGAAGCCGAGGCGCTGGAAGCTCTCGCTCAGGCGCCGCCGCGTCTGCGCCAGCGGGTGCAGCGCCCCGGCCGGCGGCCGCAGCGGCGGCAGCGTCAGGTCCTCGCGGCGCGCGAGGTCGCGGGCGCGGGCCTCGGCCTTCAGCGCCGCGCGCCGGTCCTCGAGCGCGCGCTCGAGCTTCTCCTTGTAGAAATTGAAGGCCGCGCCGAAGCTCTGCCGCTGCGCCGGCGGCAGCGCCCCGAGGTTCCCCTTGAGCGCGGTGAAGCTGCCCTTCTTGCCGAGGAAGTGGACCTGCGCCTGGTAGAGCGCCTCCTCGTCCGAGGCGGCCGAGAGGGCCTCCAGGAACGCGTCCTGCTGCGCATGGAAGAGCTGCTCGACGTCCGGCGGGAGGGGGATCTTCGACATGCGCGCTCCTTATATCGCAGGGCCCAAAAAGCGACGAGCCGGCGCGACCGCGCCGGCTCGTCCAGCACCGCGAGGCGGCTAGAGGGCGGCGCGCGCCTCGGCGACAACTTTGCCGAAGGCCGCGGCGTCGAAGATCGCCAGGTCGGAGAGGACCTTGCGGTCGAGGGCGATCCCCGCCTTGCCGAGCGCCTCGATCAGCCGGCTGTAGCTGAGGCCGTGGGCCCGCGCGGCCGCGTTGAGGCGCACGATCCACAAGCGGCGCATCGTCCGCTTCTTCTGCTTGCGGGAGTTGTACATGTGCATCCACGCGTGATGCACGGCCTCGAGGGCCCGGCGGAACATCCGCGAGCGACCGCCGCGGAAGCCCTTGGCGGCCTTGAGGATCCGGTTACGGCGACGGCGCGCCTTAAATCCACGTTTTGCGCGAGGCATGGGTCAGGTCCTCCCGTGCGGCAGCATCACTTCGATCCGGCGTTGGTCGGGCTCCGAGACGATCGTCATGCCCTTGAGCTTGCGGATCCGGTCGCTGTGCTTCTTGGTCAGGATGTGGTTCTTGTGCGAGAATTTCCGCTTGGCCTTGCCAGAAGCGGTGAAGCGGAAGCGCTTCTTCGCACCCGAGTGTGACTTCATCTTGGGCATGGTGGCGCCTTGAAGGGGGCCAGGAGATACCTCAGCTCGCGCGGTGACGCGAGGTCCTGGCCCCCCGGTGGGAGTTGTGCTTGCTCACGTGTTAGGGGTCAGTGGCCGGCGGAGTCGCCCTCGCCGTCCTCTTCGTCCTCATCGCTCTCTTCGTCGTCGTACTCGTCGTCGTAATCGTCGTCGTCATCGTCCCCCGTCGCGGGCGGCGGCACGGGCGCCTGTGTGGCCGGCCGGACCGGCGCGCCTTCGGGGGGCTTCGGCTTGGGGACCCCCGCTCGCTGGGGCTTCGGCGCGAGGACCATGTTCATGCGGTTGCCCTCCATCTGCGCGAGCTGGAGGATCGTCGCCACATCGGCGAGATCCCGGCACACCCGCTCGAGGATCGCCCGTCCGGTCTCAGGGTGGGTGATCTCGCGGCCGCGGAACTGAACGACGAGCCTGACCTTGTCACCCTCCTCCAGGAAGCGCCGGATGTGGCGCGTCTTGAAGTCGAAGTCGTGGTCGTGGGTCTTGGGGCGGAACTTGACCTCTTTAAGCTCCGTCGTCTTCTGGTTCTTCCTCGCCTCGCGGTCGCGCTTGGCGGTCTCATACTTGAACTTCCCATAGTCCATGATCTTGCACACGGGAGGGTTCGCCTTCGGGTTGACCTCAACCAACTGAAGGTTCGCCTCCTCCGCGCGTGCCATGGCCTCCTGGGTCAGCATGATCCCGAGCTGCTCCCCGTTCGCGTCGATCACCCGGACTTCTTTGACGCGGATCCGGCGACCGACTCGATGGGTCTCGACGCGGGGCTTGGGCTTCTGTTGTCTGCGGCCGATGGTGGTACTCCTGCAAGAGAAAGGCGGCCAAACGAGGTGAGCACGGCTCACCCGGAGGCCGGGGCGCCAATTTGCGGGCAAAAACGTGCGCTCGTCAAGGCCTCATGGCGGCCCTGAGCGTCGTTTTTCGCCTCGGTTCAGGCCGCCGCGCCTACGCTGGGATCTCGGCCTCTCGGGCGAAGCGCTCGACGAAGGTCGCCAGCGGCTCAGCGACCCCGGTCGCGCCGTCGCGGCTGCGCGGCGCGACGGTGCGGGCCTCGGCCTCCTTGTCGCCCAGGACGAGCATCTGCGGGACCCGCAGCAGCGTCGCCTCGCGGATCTTGAGGCCGAGCTTCTCGCTCCGGAGGTCGGTGTGCACCCGCAAGCCGGGGGCGACCAGCGCCGCCTCGACCTCGCGCGCCCACGCATGGTGGGCGTCCGTGATCGGCAAGATCGCCGCCTGTACCGGCGCGAGCCAGGCCGGGAAGCGACCGGCGACGTGCTCGAGGTAGACCCCGAAGAAGCGCTCGAGCGAGCCGAGCATCGCCCGGTGGATCATCACCGGCCGCCCGCGCGAGTCGCCCTGCTCGACGAACTCGAGCCCGAAGCGCTCGGGGAGCTGGAAGTCGAGCTGCACGGTGCCGAGCTGCCAGCTCCGGCGCAGCGCGTCGCGGACCTTGAAGTCGATCTTCGGCCCGTAGAACGCGCCGTCGCCCTTGTTGACCGTGTAGGGCAGCCCCGCGCCGTCCAGCGCGGCCATCAGCGCCGCCTCGGCGCGCTCCCAGGTAGCGAGCTCGCCGAGGAAGGAGGCGGGCCGCGTGCTGACCTCGATCTCCGGGCGGTCGAAGCCGAAGGTCCGGTAGCACTCGAGGATCATCGCCGTCACGCCCGCGATCTCCTGCCCGACCTGATCCGGCGTGCAGAAGATGTGCGCGTCGTCCTGGCAGAAGCTGCGCACGCGCGTCAGCCCGTGGACCACCCCCGCCCGCTCGTAGCGGTGCAGGCGCCCGAAGTCCGCGAGGCGCCGCGGGAGGTCGCGGTAGCTGTGGTGCTGCTGGCGGAAGAGCACGCAGTGCCCGGGGCAGTTCATCGGCTTGACCCCGAACTGCCGCTCGTCGATCGTGCACGCGAACATGTTCTCTTTGTAGTGCTCGTAGTGCCCGGAGGTCTTGAAGAGCTCCATGTCGAAGATCTGCGGCGTGATCACCTCCTCGTAGCCGTGGCGGCGGTAGAGGCGGCGGACGTAGGTCTGGAGCAGGTTGTAGACGACCGCGCCGCGCCCGGTGAAGAAGGGGCTCGCGGGCGAGATCGGGTCGAAGTAGAAGAGGCCGAGCTCCTTGCCCAGCTTGCGGTGGTCGCGGGCCTTCGCCTCCTCGAGCAGGCGCAGGTGCTCCTTCAGCTCCTTGCGGTCGGGGAAGGCCGTGCCGTAGACGCGCTGGAGCTGCGGGCGCTTCTCGTCGCCGCGCCAGTAGGCCCCGGCGATGCTCATCACCTTGAAGGCCCGGACCTCGCCGGTGTGGCGCACGTGGGGCCCGCGGCACAGGTCGACGAAGTCGCCGCTGCGGTAGAGCGTCAGCGTCGCGCCGCCGGGGATCGAGCCGATCGCCTCGACCTTGAAGGTCTCGCCCATCTTCTCGAAGAGCGCGATCGCTTGATCGCGGCCGATCTCCTCCCGCACGAAGGGGTGCCTGGCCTCGACCTCGCGCGCCATCTCGGCCTCGATCTTCTCGAAGTCCTCCGGCGCGAGCCGGTGCTCGAGGTCGATGTCGTAATAGAACCCATCCTCTGTGTGCGGTCCGAAGGCCAGGCGGGCCTCGGGCCACAGGCGCTTGATCGCCGCCGCCATGACGTGCGCGGCGCTATGCCGCAGCGTCTCCAGCGGCGACAGCTGCGGGACGGAGGGGTCGATCATGTGCTCGATCTCTTGCGCGTGCTCGTCGGCCATGGGGCCGCGAAGCGTACCCAAGTCGACGCGCGCGGGCACGAAAAAAGCCCGCCCAGGGTACCCGGGGCGGGCTTGAGTAGGACCGGGCGGAATCGAACCGCCGACCTCTACCGTGTCAAGGTAGCGCTCTAACCAGCTGAGCTACGGCCCTGTGTGTTGCGCGAGGGCCCTGGTAACTACCCCAGGCGAATGCCCCCCGTCAAGACCCCGGCGACGCTCCCTGCACCCGCGGGCGGGCGCGAGGTCACGAGGGCTCAGGCGCCAGCCCTCCGGGCTCCGCTGGGTACATCGCCGCGATCTGCGCGGCGATCCGGGCCTCGACCTCGCCGCGGCGCAGCTTGCCGGTCGGCGTGAGCTCCCCGCCGGCGACCGAGAGCTCCTCGCCCACCAGCGCGAAGC
>CAZMML010000105.1:0-8630 GCA_964567335.1 uncultured Nannocystis sp.
GTCGCGGACGGCGACGGCGACGGGCGCGCCGAGGTGATCACGACGGCGATCGCGGCGGGCAAGGTGTCGGTGCGGGTCGCGGCGACCGGCAAGCGCCTGTGGGACGCGGCGGTCCGCGGCCCGCAGCGGGCGCTCGTGGTCGGGCGCGCGGGCGCGGAGCGGCTGGTCTTCGCGGTCGGGCGGAAGGAGGTCGTGGCCGCGGCCGGGCCGAAGGGCAAGCCGCGCTGGCGCGCCCGACTGCCGGCCGCGCTGGCGGGCGAGGCGGGGCTGCGGGTGACGGCGGCGCCGCTGGCCGCGGAGGGGAGCGACGACCTGTTGCTGGTCCGTCACGGCGCGACCGGCGAGGTCGCGGCGCTGTCCGGGTCCCGCGGCGCGACGCTGTGGGCGCGCAGCTACGCGAGCGCGGTCTCCTTGCCGGCGCTCGTCGACGGGGACGGCGACGGTCGGGTCGAGGTCGGGCTGGTGCTCCGCGACCCGGAGCACGCGGCGCTGCTGCTCGACGCCGAGGGCCGCGAGCGCTGGCGGCGTCCGCTCGCCGGGGGCGGCGAGAGCTGCGGGGTGGTGACGGCGATCGACGAGCGTCCCCGGCTCTGCGTGGTCCGCGGGGAGGCGGTGCAGCTCCTCGGGCTGGCCGACGGCGCGGTGGAGGGCGAGGTCGCGGTGCACGAGCCGAGGACGGCGGCGGTCACGGCGCTCGACTGGGACGGCGACGGCCGCGGCGAGCTGGCGATCGGCGGCGGCGCGGGTGAGCTGGTGATCGCGCGCGGGTCGGGCGAGCTGCTGGCCCGGCTCTGGCTCGAGCAGCGGATCGACAGCGTGAAGAGCCTCGGCGACGGCGACGGCGACGGCTTTCCCGACCTCCTGGTCGGCGGGCGCGGGCCGAACCTCGTCCTCGGGCCGAAGGTGCTGTGGGCGCGCAGCTCTCAGGAGGCCTTCCGCGCGGACCCGCTGGCGCTCGACGTCGACGGCGACGGCGCGGCGGAGATCGTGGTGATGGCGCACTTCGACGCGCAGGGGGAGCTGGCCGCGCTCGACCCACGCACGGGCGTCGAGCGGGCGCACGCGACCAGGCTCGGCGACGTGATCCGGGCGCCCGCGGCGCTGCGCGACGGCGAGGGCGAGTTCCTGGTGATGGGCAACAGCAGCGAGCTGATCTCGATCCGCGCGCGCGGTCTGCTGGTGGGTGAGCGTCGGTCGCTGGGTGTGGCTGCCTACGCGAGCCCGGCGGTGCTGGACCTGGGTCTGGCAGGCTCCCCCGCGGTGGTCGTGTTGCCATGGACGAAGAAGCTGCCGCTCACGGTCTTCAACGGGAGCGGGCTGGAGCCGGGCTGGAGCGTCCCGCTGCCGGACGGCGGCTTCGCCACGCCGGTGATCGGCGACGTCGACGGCGACGGCGGGCCGGACCTCGTGGTCGGGCTCCAGAACGGGCTGCTCGCGGTGATCGACGCGCAGGCGAAGAAGATCGCGTGGCGCCGCGACGTCGGCGGACGGATCGCGGTCGAGCGCGCGTTCGTCGACGGCGACGGCGACGGCGAGCTCGAGCTGCTCACCCAGGCCGCGGACGAGGGGCGCGACCTGCTCTGCATGCGGGCGCGGGACGGCAAGATCCGCTGGCGGGTCAAGGGCGCGGGGGACCTGCTCGGGGTCGTCCGCGTGGTCCCGCCGCAGAAGCCCGGCGGCGCGGTCACGCTGCTGGCCGTGACGTACCGCGGGACGATCATGGCGCTCACGCCGGAGGGCGGGCTCCGCTGGGAGCGCCCGAGCCCGGGGGTCGCGGCGCGCCTCGGGGCGCCGCCGCGGCTGGCGGACCTCGACGGCGACGGCGCGCTCGAGCTGCTCCACGCCGACTACTCGGGCGTGGTCTACGCGACCGACGCGGCGACCGGCGAGCCGCGCTGGCGCTTCGCCACCGGCGGCCGGATCGAGACCACCCCGCTGGTCCATGACGTCGACGGCGACGGCCGCGCCGAGGTCGTCGTCGGCAGCCACGACCGGACGCTCTATGTCCTCCGCGACCGCTGACCCCCCGAGCCCGCAGCGGGAGGCGCTGCTGCGCCTCCTGCTGCCGCATTGGCGGCGGACGCGGGGCGACGAGCCGATCTGGATCGCCTGCGACGAGGGCTGGCTGCCGTTGATCGCGGCGCTGCACGCCGAGCTCGTCGGGGTGTGGCCGGACTATCACCTCTTCGAGGCGTCGCAGAAGTACGGCGAGCTCTACTTCCGCGTCGATGACGTGCCCGAGGCGTTGCAAGAGCGCGTGGACGCGTGCGTGGAGGCGGCGCAGGCGCGCGCGCTCCGGATCTGCGAGGCCTGCGGGCGGCCGGGCCGGCTCGGGCAGGACCGCGGCGGCTGGCTGGAGGTGGTCTGCGAGGTACACGCGCAGGCGGGGGGCTACACGCCGGTGGGCGCCTGACCGGTCGCGATCGGTCAGGCTCGCGGGCGCGCCGCTTGACGGGCTGGGGCTCTCTTCGTAGCGTGCAGAGGATGAAGCCCTGCGTACGCTGTCACCGCCACATCCGCACCGCGGAGCTCCCGTGTCCCTTCTGCGGGCACGAGTCGCGGCGCGCGCGCGCGGCCCCGGCCCCCGCGCCCGGGCTCGGGTGGGCCGCGGGGGTGATGCGCGCCCCGTTACCGCCCGCGAACAACACCCCGACGTCGCAGACGGAGGGGAGCTCGAGCGGGAGCTCGAGCGCCTCGAGCGGCGGGTCGTCGACCGGCAATTCGTCGAGCGGGGTGACGCTGGGCCCGACGACCGACGACAGCGGCTCGTACTACGCCGGGCCGAGCGGGACCACCAACCAGACGACCAGCGGCTCTTCGGGCGGGCTCTGGGAGGAGCTCGATCCGGCCAAGGCGCCCTGAGCCTCAGGTCTCCGGGCGCCCGGGCCCTGTCCGCTCGACCAGGCGTGAGATCCGCGGCTCCTCGACCGCGACCGGACCCGCGGCGGCGAGCGCCGGGTCCTTGTGCTCGCGGACGACCCGGAAGAGCGCGGTCCCGAAGGCGACGTCGGGCGCCTTGCGGACGAACTCGATCCGCTCGCGGTAGCCCATGCGGTCCATCTCGAGCGCGCGGTGGTGGCAGAAGGGGTTGTTGCCCGGGCGCCCGAGGACCGGCTCGGACACGGCGGTACACCCGGCCATGCAGGTCTCGGCGTAGTAGCACTCGCGGCAGTAGCCCCACAGGTCGTCGACGGTGCGGACGCGCAGGGCGGTCATCTCGGGCGCCTCGGTCCACAGCTCCCACAGGCCGCGCTCGCGCCAGTCCCCGCCGATGTTGGTCGGCCCGCCCAGGCTCGGGCAGTTCTTGATCAGGCCGTTGCTCTCGATCCCGATCGTCGATTTGCCGGCGTCGCAGCCGGCGTAGTGGCCGGTCCTCCGCTTCTGCGCGCCGCGCAGGCGCCCCTCGTGCGGGCCGAAGTATCCGAGGTTGTTCGCCGGCCAAATCCGGATCTTCAGCTCCTCGGCGCGGGTGAGCACGCGGTCCAGCGTGTCGAAGAGCTCGAGGTACATGTAGGGCTGGAGCAGGAGCTCCGGGTGGTCGGCGGCGTTGCCGTGCGGGACCGTGATCTGGAGCTGCCACGAGTGGACGCCCTCGGCCGCGATCAGCTCGAGCAGCGCGAGCAGCTCGTGGCGGGTCCACACGTTGATCTGCGAGTTGACCGCGACCCGCGAGCCCGCGGCCCGCAGGTGGCGCAGCGCCGCGAAGGCGCGCCGCCAGCTCTGCGGCACGTTGCGGACGCGGTCGTGGCTCTGCTCGAGCCCGTCGATCGAGACGCTGACGCTGCAGATCCCGGCCTCGACCATCGCCTCGGCGCGCTCGCGGGTCAGGTTGTAGCCGCCGGTCGTCATGGTCGCCTCCATCCCGCGCTCGCGGATCGCCCGGATCACGAGGATGAAGTCGTTGCGCAGGTAGGCCTCGCCGCCGATCAGCACGACCTCGCCGACGCCGGCCTCGGCCAGCTCGTCGACGAGGCGCAGCGCCTCGTCGGTCGACAGCTCGTCGGCCCGCCGCCGGCCCGCCCGCGGGCCGCAGTGGAGGCACGCCTGATCGCAGGCCAGCGTGAACTCCCACACCGCGAGGCGCGGCCGCGGCAGCTCCCCCGGGGCGACCGGGAGGATCGCCCGCGTGCGCGGCCGCGGCAGCGAGGACACGATCGGGAGTCGCCTGCGCACGTCCTCGAGGCTCCTCGTCCCCCCGTGTATCAGCCCGAGCGGCCCGAGGGTCTTGCGGGGCGGCGCGGCGCCCCGCAAGCTGGGCCCTGCCTTGGACCGCTGGGCCTCACGCGCCGCCGCCCTCGTCCTCACGCTGGTGCTGGTCCTCGGCCTTGTCAGCGCGGGCGACTACGGCGCGACGACCGACGAGCCGCTGCGGATGCTGTCGTCGTGGCGCTGGTGGCACGCGCTCTCGACGGGCGAATTCTCGGGGATCCCGGAGGGCGTGCGCGCGAACTACGGGGTCCTCTTCGACCTGCTCGGGCAGGCGGTCTGGACCTTGCACCGCAACGTGTTCGGGGGGACCGACGAGTTCGCGGCCCGCCACCTGCTCTGCTTCTTCGCCGGCTGGCTCGGCCTGCTCGGGACCTACCGGCTCGCGGCCCGCCTCGCGCCGCAGCCGGTCCCGCTGGTCGCGCTGGTGCTGCTGGTCCTCGCGCCGCGCTGGTACGGCTCGTCCGTCGCCACCCCGAAGGCCATCCCCTGCGCGGCGGCCTGGGTGGGGGGCGTGGGGGCGCTCGTGCGGGCGAGCGCGAGCCCGGGCGCGGGGTCGACGATCCGCGTCGCCGTGCTCGCCGCGCTGTGCGCGGCGGTGCGGCCCTTCGGGGCGCTGCTCTTCCCGCTGGCGCTGGTGACCCTCGCGCTCACGGCCCCGGGCGCCGGCGCGGCCCGGGTCCGCTGGTTCGCCCGCCACGCGTTCGGGCTCTGCGGGCTCGGGCTCGGGCTGGTCTTCCTCCTGTGGCCGGAGCTGTGGCTGCATTCGCCCTGGCACCTCGTGTCCGCGATCGGGGCGCTGGCGCGCAACATCGACGGCTCGCGGAGCCTCTTCTTCGGGGCCGTGTATCCGCACGACGCCGCCCCCGCCGCCTACGCGGCCGTGTGGCTCGCGATCACGCTGCCGGGGCTCCACCTCGTGGGCCTCGCGCTCGGGGCGATCGGGGGGCCGCTCGCGCTGATGCGGGCGCGGGCCCCCCTTCGGACCGGGTGGCCCTGGGCGCTCGTCGGGCTGTGGATCGCGGCCCCGACGATCGCCCCGGCGATCGTCCGCGTCGGCCTCTACGACACGGTCCGACAGCTCCTCTTCGTGGTGCCGGCGCTCTGCCTGGTCGCCGCTGTCGGGCTCGTCGGGCTCGCGCGCCGGCTGGCGGCGCGCAGGGCCCTCGCGCTCGCGGCGGGGCTGGTGGCGCTCGTCTCGGCCGGCGAGGTCGTGTGGCGGATGATCCGCCTGCACCCCTACGAGCAGCTCTACTTCGGACCCGTGGTCGGCGGACTCGCGGGCGCGCAGGGCCGCTTCGACGTCGCCCACTACTCGGAGACCTACCGCGAGGGCCTGGCCTGGCTCCGCGACCACGCCGGCCCGGGCGCCCGCGTGCACGTGCTCGGCAACGGCGCGCACACGGCCTCGTTCTACTGCTGGAAGTACGGGCTGACCCTCAACACGCCCGGCTTCGGGTACTACGTGTCCGAGGTCCGCCAGGGCTGGGAGGACTACCTGCCGGGCGCGGTGCTCCACACGATCGAGCGGGAGGGCGTGCCGCTGCTGGTCGTGAAGCGCCTCGAGCCGATGGAGGCGGCGAGCGCGGCGCAGATCCGCGGGCGCGCGGGCGAGTGGCGCGCGGCTGTCCTCGCGGACACCGTGTTCCTGGTCGAGGAGGGGGACCAGGAGCTCGCGCTCCCCCTGGCCCGCGAGCGCGCGGGCCCGGCGACGCTCTACCTGCGCTACCGCGGCGGGATGCGGGTCTGGCGCGAGGGACAGGTCATCCTCGACCTGCCCCGCGTGACCGGTCACATGGTGGCGTCGATCGAGTTCCCCGGCCTCGTGCGCCTCGACCTCGACCTCCCGGCCGGGACGACGTGGCTGCGCCTCGACCTGACGCGTGTGGCCTACCGGCACGAGCTCGGGGTCTACTACCCGGCCGCGTCCGCGCTCCGCACCCCGGCCGACGCGCCTCCGCCCTCACGGGCACGGTGAGGCGCCGCCCTCGTCGAGCCCGCTCCGCGTGGACTCGACCCCGTCGAGCATGACGGCGTCGCTCGACTCAGGACCGATCGATCGGCCTCGTCGGCAAGACGTCGCGGAGGCGCGCGACGAAGTCGTCGCGGTCGAGCGTGGCGACGCGTCGCTCGCTCGCCGCGCCGAAGCGCCGCACGCAGGCGACGACCGCGGCCAGCGAGTCATCGATCTCGTGGGTCTGCTCGAACGCGGCGAGCAATTGTGCCGTGGCGATCCGCGCCTGGGTCAGTGAGGTGTAGTTCGGCGGGCCGATGAGCGTTGGGTCGAGCTCGCCGACGCCGTCTTCCCACAGGCAGACGACGCAGAGCTCGTAATCGAGGCGCTCGTCGAGGGTCGGGAACCCGCAGGCCGGGCACGTGTGCTTGTGGTGGATGACGTTGCTGTCGGCGATCGCCCGCTCATAGTGCGACCTGCGCCGCTCGAAGCTGGCCAACGCCGCCCGCTCGCCCGGCGTCAGCCGGCTCGCGTCGAAGCGCCTGGGCTTCTCCCTGTCTCTGCGCCGCTTCTTCATGGCCGTGTCTTGCGTCCGAGAGAGTACCGGCGCGTCGGAGGCCGCGCCTGGAGTCTGCTCGCCCAGTGACGACCTCGGCGGCCGCTCCCGTGCGGCGTCGCGCGTCATCTGCGGGTCCGGGTGACCGCGCGGGCCGCCATCTCCGGGTGCACCGTCGACGCCCGACTTCGGGTGGACCCTGTCCGTGGAGGTCCGCGCGGCCTGGAGTCGAAGTCGAGGGCGATCCGGTCGATGCGTCCGTCGCCGTCGCGGTCAGAGATCCGGGCCGAGCGCGGAGGCAGACATGGATCGACGATCCCGGCGGCGGACCTGGCAAGGACGTCGGGTTCGAGGCCCTGACGCCGCTCCAGGCGAGATGCGCACGCGGTGTGCTTGACCGCGCGGGGCGGGCTCGCTTAGGGTGAGGGGGTGCGGGGCGCGAAGGTCCGGTCTGGTCTTCCAGGCAGGTGCGTGTGAGGCGGCGGACCTTGCTCGGCGGGCTCGGGCTCGGGCTCGGGGCGCTGAGCCTGCCCTCGCTCGCGCCGCGGGGGGCGCGGGCGGAGCCCGGCGTGGTGCGACGCCTGCTCGTCGTGATGACGGAGCACGGGGTGGTGTACCCGCGCTGGCGGCTGCGTCCGGGCGGGCTCGGCGACGACGCCGACTGGGAGGTGCCGCTCGCGGGGCTCGGCGTCGAGGAGTTCAGCGACGTCCTCCGGCCGCTCCACGAGGTCCGCGATCGCCTGATCGTGCTCGACGGCCTCGGCCTGGCGAGCGCGCAGCTCACCGCGGAGAACCAGCACAAGGTCGGCCACGCGACGGCGCTGACGGGTTCGGCGGCGGTCCCCGTGCAGGGCGGGCTGGCCCGCGCGGAGGGGCCCTCGATCGACCAGGTCGTGGCCCAGGCGATCGCGGCGCCGGGGCAGATCGCGTCGCTGCAGGTGTCGCACGGGAGCTGGCCCTACAGCCATGACGCGGGCGGGCTCTCGCTGCCGGCGATCGTCGACCCGGGCGAGCTCCACGCGAAGCTCTTCCCCGGCGCGTCGGGCGGGACGGCGCCGCCGACCAGCGAGCTCGCGAAGATCCGCGCCCAGCAGCACGCGGTCGCGTCGCTCGTGCGCGACCAGTACGCCGCGGTCGCCGGCCGCCTCGGCGGGGAAGATCGCCGCAAGGTCGAGCAGCACCGCGACCTGCTGGGGGCGCTCGCGCTGCAGCTCGAGCACTACGCGGACCTGGTGTGCCAGGCCCCGCCCGCGCCCGAGGCCGGGCCGCCGCCGGAGGACCTCGCGTGGTACGAGGTCCGCGCGCAGCTCTTCACGACGATGATCGCGCTGGCGCTCTCGTGCGACCTGACGCGGGTCGCGGTGCTCTCGCTGTGGGGCCTGCGGAGCGAGCACCTCGGGGCGCCGCCGGGCGACCTCCACAACGACTACGCCCACGCGGTCTCGGTCGACCCGGTCGCGGAGCAGGTGATGGTCGACTTCGGCCGGCGCCACGCCGAGGACCTCCGGCGGGTGATCGACGCGCTCGCGCAGATCCCCAGCGAGGGCGGCACGCTCCTCGACGACACGCTCGTGGTGTGGGCCAGCGAGCTCGGCTCGCCCGAGCACGGGTTCCCCCGCTGGCCCGTCGTGCTCGCGGGCGGCGACTCCTTCTTCGCCGGCGCCGGCCGCTACCTCCGCTTCCGCGAGCCGAACCTCGTGCCGGGCGCGTGGGGCGACGCGCAGATGGGTCCGCCGCACAACCGCCTGCTGGTGTCGATCGCGCGGGCCCTCGGCGCCGCGGTCGACCAGGTCGGACGGGCCGCGGTGCCGCTACAAGGGGGCGGCGTCCTCAGTTGCACGGGGCCGCTCGAGCGGCTCGGCTAGTGCCGACACCGCTACATACCGATCTGTCTCGATCGAGCGCTTGATGGGC
>CAZMML010000106.1:0-8598 GCA_964567335.1 uncultured Nannocystis sp.
GGCGGCGCCCTCGCCGACGACGAGGCCGTCCCGCCGGGCGTCGAAGGGGCGCGGGCTGAGGTGCGGCTGGTCGTTGAAGCCGGTCGAGGTGGCGAACATCAGGTCGAAGGTGACGGCGGTCGTGTAGTGGAGCTCGTCGGCGCCGCCCGCGATCATGATGTCCTGGATGCCGAACTTGATGGCCTCGTAGGCGGCGCCGATCGCCTGGGCCCCGCTCGCGCACGCGGAGGTGATCGGGAGGACGCGGCCGCGGACGCCGAAGAACTGGGCGAGGTTGGCGGCGCAGGTGTGGGCCATGAACTTGAGGTAGCTGGTCGACTGCAGGCCCTTCATGCTCATGGTGGTGAGCAGGGTCGTGCAGAACTCGGCGAGCGCCTCGGAGGAGCCGTTGTTGGAGCCGTAGCAGAGGCCGGTCGCGCCGGAGGAGACGACCTCGTCGCGGAGGAGGCCGGCGTCGGTGAGGGCCTGCTCGGTGGCGTAGGTGGCGAGCAGGGCGACGCGGCCCATGGTGCGGGTCTTCTTGCGGTGCCAGCGGCCGTCGAGCTCGAGGCCCGTGACCGGGGCGCCGAGCCGGGTCCGCATCTCGGTGATGATGTCGAACTCGGGGATCTTGGCGATGCCGTGGCGCCCGGTCTGCAGCGACTGGGTGACCTCGTCGAAGGTGTTCCCGATCGGCGAGGCGATGCCGACGCCGGTGATGACGACGCGTCTGGGGGTCATGAGGCCTCCGAGTGGTCGAGCGCGCCGGGGTCGCCGCGAAGCACGGTGATCGCGCCCGCGGCGAGGCGTTCGTGCGCGCCCGAGAGGGCGCACTGGTAGTGCGCGACCGGGCCGCTGGACCAGTGCTCGCGGCAGAGCACCTCGAAGGTTTCGCCGACGGAGAGGGTCGGGGTCGAGAGATCGAGCTCGCGGGCGCCGAGGAGCAGGCCGCGGAAGGGGGGCGCGCCGGAGCCGTAGGACTTGAAGGCGAAGAGGGCGGCGACGGCCTGGGCGAAGTACTCGAGCGCGACCAGTGCCGGGGCCTTGCCGTCGCGGACGAAGGGTGAGTCGTCGCGGAGGGTGACGCGGCAGGTGACGGATGCGTCCTCGGCGGCGACGAGCTCGTCGAGGAGGAGCATCGGGGGGCGGTGCGGGAGGAGCTCCGTGAGGGGCGGGAAGGCCGAGGGCATGGTTAGCTCGACGACGAGACGCCGGCGGAGCTCAGCTCGGCGTCGACAAGCTTGACGATGTCTTCGACGGTGCGGATCTCCTTGGCGACCTTGACGTCGATCCGGCGTCCGGTGACCTCGTGGAGCTCGACGAACATGTCGATCGCGTCGATGCTGTCGAGGTCGAGGTCTTCGAAGAGCCGCGATTCGGGCTTGATGTCGGAGGGGTCGAGCTCGAAGGTCTTGACGAGGATCCCGACGACCCGGTTGTAAATTTCCGCGCGCGTCATGCTGGAGTTGCTCGGCGAATGGTACTTGTTGGCTGTGGGGGACGTCCAGGCGGGGGCAGAAGTTCAACCCTGGGGCACTTGGAGCATGAACTCGTAGAGGGGCAGGGTGCTGGCGGGCCGGGCGGGTGCGACGCCCAGGTCTTGGAGGATTTCGAGGCCTCGCTCGCGAGTACGGTTGAAGATCGCCTCCGTGGTCCGCATCACTTGCTTGCGGGTGCGCGGGGCGAAGATGTCATCCAGGAAGTCGACGTGGTCCAGGTGGCTGACGTAGGTGCCGAGGTTGTGGCGGAAGTAGGCGCCGCGTTCGCGGACGACGGACTCGATCTGCTTGAAGAAGCGGGCGAAGTTCGTCAGCCCCTGGAGGACGAAGTCCTTGCGCCGCAGCTCGACCTGGAGGTAGCCGAGGTCGAGGAGCTGGTCGTGGAGGTAGGGCGCGGTCCAGAGGTTGTAGTAGCAGGCGATGTCGAAGTCCCACTTGAGCTTGAGGAGCTCGAAGCTGCCGAAGAGCGAGTAAAGGTCGCGGTACAGCAGCATGTTCGCGTCGACGCGGAAGCGCATGAAGGCGTCGTAGGCGTCGGAGCGGCGCTCGACCTGGGCGCTGGGCTCCCCGGCGCGGTCGCGGGCGATGAGGTCGGTGATGAAGTCGGCCTCGATGGCGATGAAGTCGCTGCCCGGGCTGTAGAAGGGGTCGGTGAAGGCGGCGGCCTCGCCGAGGAGGAACCACCGGCGCTCACCGCGGAAGAAGCGGGTCGTGTTGTAGGCGAGGTGGCGGTAGGCGAGGACGTCGAGGAGCTCGACCTGGCCCTCGCGGAGGAACTGCCAGGGGGCGCGGTGCTTGCGGAGGAGGTCGAGGAAGCCCTCCGGCTTGCGCCACTCGTCGGAGAATTGGTCCTGCTCGCCGACCCACCCGACGCTCATGACGTCGCGGCCGAGCGGGATAAACCAGATCCAGGCGCCGGGGTAGCAGAAGTGGTTGGTCGAGAGGAGGCGTGCGGTGTGCTGGACGCGCGCGCGCCAGGCGGGCGGGCCGAGGTCGTCGACGTCGGCGAAGCCGCGGAAGCGGCCCCAGACGGAGGCGATCCGGTGCTCGGGGAGCGGGACGCGGAGCTGCTGGTCGCGGGCGACGAGGCTCGCGCGGCCGGAGGCGTCGACGAGCCAGCGGCAGCTCCAGCGGGTCTGGCGGTCGTCCTCGGTGACGGTGAAGCTGTGGGGACCCGCCTCGCTCGAGAGGTCGAGGTCATGGGCGCGCGCGCCGATGTAGATGTCGACGCCGAGCTCGCGGTTCATGCGGGTGAGGTCGGCCTCAAAGCGGGCGCGGTCGACCTGGAAGGTCGGCAGCCGGAGCAGGTGCTTGCTGCCGATCTCGGTCATGTCGAACCAGCTCGCGTCGCGGTTCGGCGCGTCGAAGAAGAAGCGCAGGCCGTTCTTCGGGAGCTGGTGCTGGTAGAAGTAGGTCGAGAGGCCGAGGCGGCGCAGGAAGTAGTTGCAGGCGATCTCGACCGTCGACTCGCCGACCTTGAAGCTCGGCTCGGTCGCGCGTTCGAACAGCGCGACCGAGAGGTCGGGCACCTGGCGCCTGAGCTGCCGGGCGATCAACTGGCCCGCGAGGCCTCCGCCGAGGATGGCGACGTCGACGGTGCGGGTTGCTTCCATGGGCCTTGACATATCCGATCGTGGGCGCTCAGGCTCGTGTTTGCGGGGGGGAGGCCGTGGCAAAGGTCATGACGCCGGTGGTGCAGCAATCGCCCGCGCGCTCGAGGGAGAAATCGACGCGGGGGGCCGCCGCGCGGGACAGCTCGAGGGAGAGCAGGAGGCGGTCCCCGGGGCCGATCGGCCGCTTGAATTTGAGCCGGCTGACCCGCGACGGCTCGCCCAGGTGAGGCCAGAGATGGTGGATCTGGGCGAGGACCAGGGCGACGAGCTGGGCGACCCCAGGGAGGAGCGGTGCTCCCGGAAAGTGGCCCTCAAAGTAGAGGAGATCGGCCGGGACTTCGACGGCGTAGATCGCGCGTTCCCCGGTCGGGCTGACCGTGTGGGTCTGGAGCTCGAGCGGGAAGTCGGGCCGCATCAACGGAGCTCGCCGAGGCCGATGACGTCAGCCATGGTGTAAAGACCGGGGGCGCGACCCTCGATCCAGCGCGCGGCTCGTAGCGCGCCGCGCGCGAAGATCGCGCGGTCGTAGGCGCGGTGCGTGAACTCGAGGCGCTCGCCCTCGGCGAGGAACATGAGGGTGTGCTCGCCGATCGAGTCGCCGCCGCGGACCACCGAGACGCCGATCTCGCCGCGCTCGCGCGGCTTCGCGGCGTGCTCGGCCCGATCGGTGCGGAGGATCGCGTCGAGGTCCCGACCGCCCGCCTTGGCGACTGCCTTGGCGATCCGGAGGGCGGTGCCGGAGGGGGCGTCGCGCTTGTGCACGTGGTGGATCTCGAGGAGCTCGGCGTCCCAGGTCTCGCCGAGGGCGCTAGCGACGAGGCCCGCGATCCGGGTCAGCAAGGTGACGCCGACGCTGAAGTTGGCGGCGCTGACGATGGCGATGTCGCGGGAGGCCTCGCGGAGCAGGTCGCGCGTGGACTTGCTGAGGCCGGTGGTGCCGAGGATCAGCGGGACGCCGGCGTCGACGCAGCGCCGGACGTTGGCGTCGGTGGCGTGCGCGAGCGAGAAGTCGACGACGACGCTGTTCCGGCGCGGACGGAGCTCGTCGGTGACGGTGACGCCGAGGTCGTGGAGGCCGGCGATCCGACCGGCGTCCTGACCGAGGCCTGGGCCGCCCTCGCGGTCGACCGCCGCGTCGAGGATCAGGCTGTCGCTGAGGACGATCTCGCGGATCAAGGTGCGGCCCATGCGGCCGCGGGCGCCGACGACGACGATGGAGACGAGGCGATCGGTCATGGCAAGAGACCCAGGGTGCGAAGGGTGTCGGCGAGGGACTTGCCCTCGCGGCTGTCGGGGGCGAGCGGCGTCAGGGGGAGGCGGAGCTCGGGGCCGCAGAGGCCGAGGAGGGCGGCGGCGGCCTTGACGGGGATCGGGTTGGAGACGGTGAAGAGCGCGCGGGCGAGGGGGTAGTGGCGGTCGTGGAGCGCGCGGGCGTGGTCCCACTGGCCGGCGGCGGCGGCGTCGCAGAGGTGCGCGACCCACTCGGGGGCGATGTTGCTGGTCACGGAGATGACGCCGTGCCCGCCGAGCGCGAGGAAGGGGAAGACGGTGAAGTCGTCGCCGGAGAGCAGGTCGAAGTCGCGGCGCTCGGCGAGGAGCTCGCGCAGGCGCGCGGCGCGGTTCATGTCGCCGGTAGCCTCTTTAATGCCGACGATCCCGGGGTGACGCGCGAGCTCGGCGACGGTCTCCGGCAGGAGGTCGCAGCCGGTGCGCCCAGGGACGTTGTAGACGACGACGGGGAGGCCGCTGCGCTCGGCGATGGCCGAGAAGTGGGCGACGAGGCCCGCCTGGGTGGGCTTGTTATAGTAAGGTGTGACCTGCAGGGTGCCGGCGGCCCCGAGACGCTTGCAGGCGAGGGCGAGCTCGATCGCCTTGTGGGTGTCGTTCGCGCCGGCGCCGGCGAGGACAGGGACGCGACCGCGGGCGCGTTCGACGGTGATGGCGACGACCCGGAGGTGCTCGTCATGGCTGAGGGTGCTGGCCTCGCCGGTGGTTCCGCAGGGGACGAGGCCGTGGACCCCGCCTGCGATCTGCCGCTCGACGAGGGCGGCGAGGGCGGCCTCGTCGACGAGGCCGTCCCTCATGGGAGTGATCAGGGCGGTGTAGGCTCCGCGGAACATCGGGGCGGACACTACCACGAGATCGCTTCGTGGACCGCGACGACCTCGAGCCCCTCGGGGGTGAGGCGGGCGATGCAGAGGGAGGCGCTGGCGGGGCCCTCCGGGACGACGAAGGAGTGCTCGCCGTGATCGGTGGCGCAGCGGGCGGAGGTGACGCGACAGGAGGTCTGCGCCGAGCCGATCGGCCGGAACGTAACAAGGATCAGGTGAAGGTCGCCAGCGGGCGAGGCGTCGTGCCAGCGGACGGAGAGCCGCCCGGGACGGAGAGCGGCGTAGAGCCTCGCCCGCGAGCGCGCGGCGAGGCGCTCGGCGAGGACGAGGGCGCCGCCGTGGAAGGGGTCGCCGGCGAGGACCTTGGCGAGGATCCGGCGGGCCTGTTCGAGGTGGTCCTGCTGGAGATAGAGCTGGGCGAGCGTGGCGCTGGCCAGGCCGGCTGGCGCTTCAGACATGAGCTTCGTCCCAGGTCGCGGAGAGGCCGAGGAGCGCGCGGTCGAGCCACGCGGGCGTGAGGAGCGGCCGGGCGAGCTCGACGTCGCGGGCGATCTGGGCCGCGAGCTCGCTGGCCCCGGCGAAGCGGAGCTCGGGGCGGAGGCGGGCGGCGAAGGCGACCTCGACGGTGAGGCCGTAGAGCTCGTCGGGCCCGAGGTCCGCGCCGAGGGCGTGGACCTCGAGGAGGTTCGCGCGGGCGGCGGCGTCGAAGGTGGGGTTTGTGCCGAGGTTCATCACGGCCGGCCAGAGGCTGCCGTGGAGAGGGCCCGGAGTGACGACGCCGAGGGCCCCGGCGTAGACGCCGCCAGGGAGGAGGAGGGGTGCCCCAGGGGCGATGTTGGCGGTCGGGAAGCCGAGGGTCCGGCCGCGTCGCGCGCCGGGGACGACCTGACCCTCGATGCTCGAAGGGCGGCCGAGGAGACGGGCGGCGGCGTCGAGGTCACCGGCCTCGAGCGCGCGGCGAATGCCGGAGCTGCTGATCTTACATGGCACATGAGACAGATCGGCGGGCGCGAAGACCTCGGCGGCGAGCGCGAAGGGGACGCCGGCGGCCGCGAGCGCGCGCGCGAGGTCCTCGGGGCCGCCGCCGCGGCCGGCGCCGAAGCGGAAGTCGGGGCCGACGACGAGGGCGGCGGGCCGGAGCCCCCGGAGCAGGAGGTCGTCGACGAAGCGCTCGGGCGGGGTGTCGGCGAGCGCGCGGTCGAAGGGGAGGACGACGAGGTCGTCGACGCCGAGGGCGGCCGCGACACGGGCGCGCTGGCCGGGGGTCTGCAGGCGCGGCGGAGCCCGCTCAGGCGCGAGGACCTGCGCAGGGTGCGGCTCGAAGGTGATCAGCGCGAGCCGCGGCGCGAGCTCGCGGGCGCGGCGGAGGAGCGACTGGTGCCCGAGGTGGAGGCCGTCAAAGGCGCCGATACAAGCGGCGGTGCCGGGCGGGAGCTTGGAGGGGTGCCGCGAGAGGCGCATGAGCGACGCGCCGGGAGGCTATCACGCGCGGGGCCGAGGGGAAGGGCGGCGGTCGGGGCTTGGCTCACGGGGCCGGGCGGATAGGCCTCGGGAACATGTCTTTGGGGTCGGGCGGCGGCGCGCGGCGAAGTCGTGTACGATCGGCGCATGGCGCGTGCGACGGTCGTGTTCCTGGTGCTCGTGGCGGCGTGCGGGGAGACCCGGCGCGAGGTGTACATGCGCGGCATGACGGTCGAGCGAGAGGCCGAGCAGGGGCCCTGCAAGTTGATGTACGACAAGGAGTTGGGGGCCAACGTGCTGAGCGGCGACCAGGTGCAGCACTGTCTGAAGGGGCAGGAGGAGGCGCTGGCGATCTACGACCAAGCGGCGGCGATGGGCCTCAAGGACGTCGACTTCGTGGCGGCCCACGAGCGGGCGCGCGAGCGGGTTAAGAAGCTCGAGATGATGCTGCAGCAGGTCCGTGAGATGGAGGCGCCGGAGTACCCGGGGCTCGGGGGACCTTGACGCGCTAGGGAAGCGCGCCGCCCTCGATCCAGCGGACGATGAGGGTCATGTCGGCGTGGGCGAGCGGGGCGTCCGGCGGCATCGGGCCGCCGCGGATGCCATGGAGGGCCTCGCCCTCGTCGTCGCGGAGGAGCGACTGGACGAGGTAGCTCTCGGCGGGGCGGCGCGGCGAGATCATCGGGAAGCCCGTGGACATCAACGTGGTGGGCAGCACGAGGCCGGTGAAGGCGTCCTGCGGGGAGGAGAGGTCGAGGCGTTCGAACGCGAGGTGGCCCGGCTCGCGGTGGCAGCCGCAGCTGGGGTTGTCGAGGGCGAAGACCTGCCCCGGCGAGAAGAGGTCGGTCAGCGTCGGCGCGGGCTCGGGCGGGGTGTCCGGCGGGTCGGTGGGCTCGGCGGCGCGGGGGTAGAACTCGAGGACAAACTGAGGATCACGGTCGCTCAGGACCCAGCCCGGCGTGGAGACGTCGAGCTCCTCTCCAGCCCAGCCGACAGCCGAGGGCAGGAGGCGCACGCGGTGGAGGAGATCCGGCGCGAGGGGCTTCGTCGCCCGCAAGGAGAGGACGCTGCCGGGGCACCAGGCCTCGCTCGAGGTGCCGCTGGGGGCGCCCGGGGGGCGCCACGCGAAGAGCTGAAGGTCGAGCTGGGTGTCGTAGACGACCTTGCCGGACAGGAGGGTGGCGTCGAAGTCGTCGAGTGAGCGAGGATCGAGGTAGCCGGAGAAGCAGAAATCGAGCTGGGCGTTCGGGGGGATGTCGGTCGCGCCGGGGGAGGGGATCGTCTCAAGGATCTCGAGGCGGTCGGAGATCGGCTCGAAGCGCGGAGTGTCGCTGGCACGGGTGCACGCGCAGGCGAGCGCGATCCCGGCGGCGAGCCGCAGAGGGCCCTGGACGTGGGGCGACATCCTGCGCGCAGGGTAGCTGTGCCCGGCGGAACCGACCAGGGGCCGCAGGCTCGCCCCCGCGCGGTTTTTTCCCACGCCGGGCAGGATTCTGCGCCCGGGGGGCGTGCGGTCCGGTCAGGGCCTTGTCGGCGAGCCCTGGGGGCTCGGGTGCAGACGGTCGGCTTGTTGACCCTTTGCGTCGCCGCCTGGTATCGTCGCGCCGATTTCGGCAGACGTGCCGGGCCCGCGCCCGTCTCACCTGTCACGATCTCGAACCAGGGAGCCTCTGGTGTTGCGAACAACGCGATTCGTCAAGCTTGTCCCCATCGTCGCCGCGGCCGCGCTGACCGCGGGTTGTGGGCCCTTTGGATACCTCAAGAAGGTGGCCAAGGAGTCGACCCGCGCGGTGGCGGACGCCGAGGCGGCCGGCGCCGAGAAGGACGCGCCCTACGAGTACTGGGGCTCGGTCACCTACCTGGAGCAGTCGAAGATCCTGATGGGCTACAGCGAGTACGAGCGCTCGTTCGACTACGGCGAGCGGGCCAAGCAGC
>CAZMML010000107.1:0-8565 GCA_964567335.1 uncultured Nannocystis sp.
CCACCTCGAGCAGCACCTCCTTCGGCGGGGTCCCCGGGAGGTTGTCCGTGCGGATGTACTTCGAGTACCCGCTCGGCTCGGCGCGGTCCCACAGCGACTGGTAGAGCGCGAGGACCATCTGCTGGTCGAGCCCGTCGGGGAAGGCCCCCGCGAGCAGGACGAAGAAGTCGTCGAAGTCCTGGCTGCGGTTGAGCAGGAGGTTGTAGGGCTGCCCCGGTACGCCGAGCATGCCGCGGCCGACGTCGGTCGAGAGCGCCATGTAGACCGCGCCGAAGATCCCGCCCTGGCTGTTGCCGTGGTAGTAGCGCTCGCTGGTGTCGATCAGCGGCATCTCCTTGCCCTGCAGCATCGGGTCATCCGCGAGCCGCCCGGACACGAGGCGCATCGCCAGCAGGGCGTTGAGGAAGCCCTGTTGGAGCCGGTCGACGAGGGTTTCGAACTGCTCGAGGTCGCCGTCCTGGACGAAGGTGGCGATCGGGATGTAGTCGTCCTCGGCCATGCCGATCCAGTTGACGGCGAAGATCGCGTAGCCGTAGGTGTCGGCGAAGGCGAGGCGGTAGCCGCTCTGGATCTCGTCGCGGCCGGAGCCGAGCAGGCCGTGGCCGTACTGCAGCGGGATCGTGAAGTCGAACTCCGCGGTGCCGTTCTGGCGCGGGCGTCCGTCGGGGCCGCGGACGATGTGGGCGCCCGGGCCGGGCTGATCGAGGTAGAGCGGCACGGTCATGGTGCCCTCCACGAGCACGCCGACGTGCGGGTCGGGGTGCGCCATGTCGACCTTGGTCAGCGTGTAGCTCGGACCCGAGGGATCGACCGCGGCCAGCCCGTCGTCGCGGATCGCCAGCATGTCGCCGGTGTTGTTCTCGCGGCTCGCGGTCGTGTAGTCCCACGCGAGCTGGAGGTCCGCCCGGTCGACGCCCGCCGCGTCGAGGCGGGCGAAGATGTCGGCGTAGAGGCCGCGTCGCGCCTCGATCGAGGGGTCGTCGGCGAAGGCCTCGCCGTCGCGGAGCGCCTTGAAGGCCGGCGAGGGCGCCAGCGCGGCGCCCTCCGCGTCGACCACGCCGCGGATCGCGGCGATGTAGCGGCGGCCGTCCTCGAGCCGGACGACCGGCCGGATCATGAAGGCGCGATGCGCGTCGTCGCCGTGCGACATGTCGAGCTCGGCGAAGTGGGCCACGCGCTCGCCGGTCTCGGCGTCGAGGAGGACCGTCGGGCAGTCGGGCGCGAGCGAGTCCTCGATGTGGAGCGGATCGGGGAGGCCGGTGATCGTCGCGCCAGGCAGGTGCGCCATCGCCGGGACCGCCGCCGAGAAGCCGTCGGCGCGGTTCCAGATGTCGGGCTGGGCGACCTTGCCGGAGCTGCTGTCAGGGATCAGCCGCTCGCTCAGCGCCAGGCGCCGGCCCGTCGAAGCATCTGGATCGGCGGCGGTGAAGACGTTGGAGGGGAAGGGGAAGCCGCAGTATGAGGGCACCAGCGGGTCGCACTCGAGCGTGGGCCAGTCGACCTCCGGCGTCACCCCGGTCGTGCCGCTGGTCGGCGCGCCGGTCGAGCCGGAGCCGCTCGAGTCGCCGGGCTCGCTCGATCCGTGGCCGGAGAGTTCGGGGACCTCGTAGGGGGTCGGCGGGCAGGCGGTGAGCAGGGCGAGGGCGAGAAGGGCGGGGGAGCGGACCACAGACCGGAGGATATCCGCCTTCACGCGACACACCCGCGGCGCTGCAGCCTGCGGGCGCGCGCAAGAGCGCGCTACGCGTCCACGCGCAAGAGCGCGCTACGCGTCCGCGAGGACCGTGAACTCACGCGGCTCGCGCAGCACGAAGGTCCGGCGCTCCCTGACGAGCGTCCCGATACAGCGCACAAGGTTGCCCTCCCGGTGCGCGTCGCAGGCGCGACGATAGTCATCCTCTCCGAGGTCGACCCGAACCTTGCGCGGACGCCCGTCCACGAAGCCGCCCACCGTGATCGTCCCCGGTTCAGAACGGTCACGGTCGAGGCGCACAAGGGGACCCTCGAGCTCGAATTCGGGCCGCGGGCTCTCCTCTTTGAGCACTCGCCCAGCCTCTCGAATGATTGGAAAAGTGTCGGGTGCGAATCGAACCCTCGACAGTGAGTTTGGCCGCGGCTTTCGCACCCGCGCCCACGTGAACGAAACCTCGACGCTCTGGTCTTCGGCTCGGCCCACAAGCCCTGCGACGGCGTTGCACAGGTTGGCGCTGAGACCCTGGCCCACCGCCTGGCGGAACGCGTTGAGCTCGCCCCGCGCGGCGGTGTCGCTCGCGGCACGCTGCATTACGTCCAGTCCAAGCGACAACTTGTGCATCACGCGCCGCTCGAAAGGATCCACATCGTGTACCGCCTCCAGGACACACTGGCCCAGGGCAGGTGGCACGCGGCACTGAATCGTCATCACGAAGCTGCCTCGAGCGGTCTGCCCCATTCGGAGTCGCCGCACGAACTCGGTCACCTCTGCAGGCTTGCGGGTCTCGAACCAGGGACGCGGCTCGACGGTCGCGCATGCGGCCGCGAGCAACATCTCCCGCGCATGGGACACGAGTTCGACCGCATCCTCGAAGGGGAGGCTCCCATCATGGCTGTCGGGCCCCGCGGTGCGGATACGAACGATGTCAGCGTTCGGTGTCAGGAGATCTTCAAGGATCTCCTCCTGTGGACGCCCCTCCACGATCTCAAGCGTTGAGAGGGCATCGGCGATTCTCTGCGGAAAGTCCTGCGCCTCGGCGCTCATGGGGACCAACACCTCGAAGGGCTCGCCCTCGCCCGAGGGGCGTTGCCACAACGTGTAGCGCTGCGACGTGCTATCGCTCAGCACCCACTCCGAGGTCCGCAGAAAGGTCACGACGTCGAGCGGTCCGACACATCGCAGTACGTTCATGTCGCGGATGACGGTCCTCATGGAAGGTCTCCCTGGCCGATTCTCCCCATCATGTCCCGCAGCTGTGGGACGGAGAAGAGCTGAGCAGCCCGCATGTGGACGGCCACCTTGGTGGTATTGGGACTATCGGGCTTTCCCCTCAAGGACACCCAATAGCCGCAGTGCCGGAGCATGAGGGTCGCGGGTGTTTGTTGGAGCCAATCTTGGACATCTCGAGGCACTCGAACGACAACCAAGATCCGCGGCACGAGGAAGTCCGTGTGGCGGAGGTCGTTGTAGTTCTTAAGCTTGAGCTCATAGAAACTCCAATCGTCGCTCGCTGGGCCATCGGCGACGAGCAACGACTTGATCTGCAGCTCGACCCGCGGCGAACGCACAGTCTTGCAGGGCCCACGGGCGGCGATCCCGAGATCAACGCTGTCGTCATCGACGCTTGGTTGGTAGGTGCAGTAGCCAGCCGTGGCTGCCACCGCCTTCACATATGCCTCACTGAAGAGGCGCTGCTGCTGGCTGAGATCCATCTCGCCTTGGGCCAAGGGACTACCATCCTGGCTGAGCGCGTGCAAGTTGGCGAAGGGGATTCAGGGTCCCGTGAGCGGGCGCGAGGTCTTCGGCGGGACGAGGTGGTAGGTGCCGTCGGACTTGGCGCTGATCTTGGGCGGTGCGCCCGTGTGCAGGAACGCGAGGTAGCCCGGGATGAGGCCCTCCCAGAAGGCCGCGAGGTCGGGGCGCGCGGCGCTGGCGGAGTCGAGGACGAGCTGACACTCGCGGGCGTCGAGGCGGCAGGGAAAGATGTGGATCGGGATCTGCTGCTGGCCCGCGTCGCGGGCGAACACCGCGGCGAGGTAGAGGTCCTCGACCGGGCCGTTCTGCAGCGGGATACAGCCGATCGTCACGCAGCTGCCGTGGATCATGATGGCGCTCCCGGGGGAGCGGCCGCGGCTGTGGAAGCGATCGGCCGCGTTCGGGTAGCTGACCCCGAGCGAGAGGTGGTAGTTGCTCTGCGGGTTGAAGACGCTGACGTTGTAGAAGCCCTCGGGGACCTGGAGGTCGCCCGTCTCGCGCTTGGGCCCGAGGGTCCCGCTCGAGGCGCACACGGGGAAGGTGCGTACGAGCACGTGCGGCTCGCCGCTCGCGGGCGGCGCGGCCCACAGCTCGACCGCCCGGTCGTGCTTGAACGCTCGGATGAAGAGCCCGCGCGGCGGCCACGCCGCCCCGGCCTCGCGGAAGCTGGCCTCGACGGCGGCGGCGCGGGCCTCGTACGCCGCCTTGACCCGCGGGAAGCGGCGCTGGCGCGCGAGGAAGTCGCCGGCCTCCGCGTCAGGCGGGGCGAGCAGGAGGACGGCGCCCGCGAGGGCGACCGTCCGGGGTCCGAAGAAGCTGCGGGGCACGGCGCCAAGAACGCGTGGACAGGCGCGGATGTTCTTGGGTAGCTTGATAGCGCGATGATCGCAAGTCACGGAGGCGGCCGGTGAGCGAGGTCCTGGTGTTCCGCTGCGCGCACTGCGGACAGCTCGCGCGGCTGCCCGCGGAGCGGCGCTTCGACGGGGCGAGCTGCGGCGCGTGCAAGCGCAAGCTCGACGTCACCGGCGCGCCACAGCCGCTCGACGACGCCGGCCTGGAGCGCCTGATCGCCGCCTCGCCGGTGCCGGTGCTGGTCGACTTCTGGGCCGACTGGTGCCCGCCCTGCAAGGCCCTCGCGCCGCACCTCGCGGATCTGGCGGGACGGCTCGCCGGGCGGGCGATCGTGGCGAAGGTCGACGTCGAGGCGCACAAGAGGTTCGCGGGCGAGCTCGGGGTCCAGTCGATCCCGACCCTCTGCGTGTACAAGGGCGGCGAGCTGGTCCGCCGTCAGTCCGGGGCGGTGTTCGGGCGCGCGCTCGAGGCGCTCGTCAGCCCCTTCCTGTGAGGATCGATCGATGAAGCGCACGCTCTTCTCCCCCGAGCACGAGCTCTTCCGCGCCATGGTGCGCGAGTTCTTCGCCCGCGAGGTCACGCCCCACCAGGAGCGCTGGATGGAGGCCGGGATCGTCGACCGCGAGGCGTGGCGCAAGGCCGGCGCGGCCGGCCTGCTCTGCCCCTGGGTCCCCGAGGAGTACGGCGGCGCCGGCGGCGACTTCCTCCACTCGGTGATCGTCACCGAGGAGCTGGCCCGGGCCCGCGAGTCGGGCTTCGCGCTGCCGCTGCACAGCGACGTCGTCGTGCCCTACCTCGCGACCTTCGGCTCCGAGGAGCAGAAGCGCCGCTGGCTCCCGGGCTGCGTGTCCGGCGAGCTGGTGACCGCGATCGCCATGACCGAGCCCGGCACCGGCTCCGACCTGGCGGCGATCGCCACCACGGCGCGCCGCGAGGGCGACGACTACGTCATCAACGGCGCGAAGACCTTCATCTCGAACGGGATCCTCTGCGACCTCTGCATCGTCGCGGCCCGCTCCGAGGACTCCGGCAACCCGCACCAGAACCTCTCGCTCTTCGTCGTCGAGGCCGGGCGCCCGGGCTTCCACAAGGGCAAGCGGCTCAAGAAGGCCGGGATGTACTCGCAGGACACCTCGGAGCTGGCCTTCGAGGACTGCCGGGTGCCCGCGGAGAACCTGCTCGGGGCGCCCGGCGGCGGCTTCCTGATGCTCATGCAGAAGCTGCAGCAGGAGCGCCTGGTGGTGGCGATCGGCTGCCAGGCGGGGGCCGAGGTGGTCCTCGCGGACACGCTGCAGTACGTGCAGGAGCGCCAGGCCTTCGGGCGCCCGCTCGCCAAGTTCCAGAACACGCAGTTCAAGCTGGCCGAGTGCGCGACCGAGGTCGAGGTCGGCCGCACCTTCGCCGACCGCCTGATCGCCGAGCACATGGCCGGCGAGTACCTGGTCAAGGAGTGCTCGATGGCGAAGCTGTGGCACTCGGAGATGCTCGGGCGGGTCGTCGACGCCTGCCTGCAGCTCTTCGGCGGCTACGGCTACATGCTCGAGTACCCGATCTCGCGCGCGTACATGGACGCCCGCGTGCAGCGGATCTTCGCCGGCACCAACGAGATCATGAAGATCATCGTGGCGAAGCAGCTCGGGCTCTGAGGCGCCGCGCTCCGGGTTCATGGCCGCCGCTCCGCTCACCCTCGAGCTCGACGACCTCTCCCCGGCCGGCGACGGCGTCGGCACCGCCGCGGGCGCGTCGATCGAGGTCCCCGGCGCCTTCCCGGGCGAGCGCGTCGAGGCCTTGCTGCTCCACCGCTCGCGCCACGGGCCGCGGGCGAGCGCCCGCCTGCTCGCGCTCGCGCGCCCGCACCCCGCGCGCCGCGACCCCCCCTGCCGGCACGCGGGCGCCTGCAGCGGCTGCCCGCTCCAGGCGCTGGGGGTCGAGGCCCAGCGCGCGCTGAAGCGGGAGCTCCTCGCCCGCCGCTTCGGCCGCGACCCCGGTCCCCTGGTCGGGGGCGACCCGTGGGGCTACCGGTGGTCGAGCAAGCGCGTCGTGACAGGAACCGAGGGACATGTCCTCCTCGGCAGCTACCGCCGCGGCTCCCACGAGGTGGCCGCGATGGACGAGTGCCGGGTCGACCACCCGGCGATCGCGGCCGCGGCGCGCGAGCTGCAGGCCCTCGCCTCCGCCCGCGGGGTCGCCCCCTACGACGAGGCGCGCGGCCGCGGCGATCTGCGCTACGCGTGGTTCAAGACCGACGGGCGTGAGGTCCTCCTCACCCTGATCACCGCGGGCGCCCCGAGCCCCGCCGCGGAGCGCCTGCCCGCGCTCCTGCGAATCCCGGCCGGCGTCGCCTGGAGCGTCCAGATCGGCCGCGGCAACGCCCTGCGGGGCGCCGCGACGCAGATCCTCCGCGGCGCGGACGCCCTCGAGATCACGCTCGCCGGCGTCGCCGTGCGCTCCGGCCCGCTCGACTTCCTGCAGCCCAACCCGCGGATCGCCGAGCGCGCCTACCTCGACCTCGTCGCGGACCCGTCGGGGGCGGAGCTCGCGGGGGACGCCGCCTTCGACCTCTACGCCGGCGCTGGCGTCACCACCGCGCTCCTGCGCCGCGGCTTCGGTCGCGTCGAGGCCTGCGAGGCCTACCCCGAGAGCGCCGCGCGGCTCGGCGTCCCGGCCGAGACCGCGGAGGCCTTCCTCGCCCGCCAGGGCGCCGCCCCGGCGCTGATCCTCGCCAACCCGCCGCGCGGCGGCATGGGCCCCGCGGTCTGCGCGCAGCTCCGACGGCTCGCGGCCCCACGCCTACACGTCATGAGCTGCAGCCCGGAGGCGCTCGCCCGCGACCTCGCTGCCCTGGAGCCGACCTACCGCCTGGTCGAGCTGCGGGCGTACGACACTCTGCCGCACACCCCCCACGTCGAGCTCGTGGCCTGGCTCGCGCTCGTCTGACCGGCGCGCCGACGCGCGTCACGCCGACGCTCCGCCGCCTCGCCCGCGGCGTAGCATGGCGGGGTGAGCGACGAAGCGGTCCCCCGCGAGCGGTGGCTCGAGCACCTCGGCCGCGTCCTCGCCCTCAGCGAGGAGCGCAAGGGTCGACTCGACGCGGACGAGCTCATCGGCGTCGCGCGCGACCTCGGCATCACCCCCGCCGACCTCGAGCTCGCGGCGAAGGAGGCCCAGGATCACTTCACCCGCGGGGCCGGGTTCGCCGCGCGTGGGCTGTGGGACGACGCGATCGCGGAGCTCACCGAGGCCCGCGCCTACGCCCCCACCCGCCTCGACATCTCGCTCGAGCTGGCGCGCGCCCACCACCACCGCGGCAAGAGCGGCGATCGTCCGGTCGCGGAGCGCATCGCTCGCCTCGCCCTCGAGTGGGAGCCGACGAACGCGACCGCCTTCGCCGTCCTCGCGGAGCTCGCCGCGGACGAGCGCGGCCGCCGGGCTCGCCGCCGCGCCGCGCTCGTCGGCGGCCTCGCGGCGCTCGGGCTCCTCACCGCCTACCTCGTCGGCCGATCCGCCGATGAGACCCAGCGACCCGCCGATGAGACCCAGCGACCCGCCGCCCCGGCCCGCGAGGTCCCGGCGGCGACGGCGCCCGCGCCCCACGCCGCGCCTCCGAAGGGCGCGCCCGACCCGGAGTGCCCGCAGCACAGCACCTTCATCCACGGACAGGGCTGCGTCGCCCAGGACCTCGAGATCGTGCCCGGCGTCGGCTTCGGCGAGCTACGCCTCGGCCAGTCGACCGCCGAGGAAGCGCTCGCAACCCTCGGGGACGACGCCAAGCTCAACCGTCACCCGGACGGCGAGCTCTACCAGATCAACTACGCGTACTCCGACGGCGAGACCTACGACCCCGCGCGACGCAGGAACTGGAGCCGCCCCGATCAGCTCTCGTTCAAGCGGGGCGTGCTCGTCGAGCTCGAAGTCGGCGTCTACAACCGGCAGCTCCGCACCCCGGGCGGGCTCAACACCCAGCGCAGCACGCTCGCCGACGCCGAGCGCGAGTTCGGCGAGCGCTACGAGCTCACGCACGGCGAGAAGCTGGACCAGTACCGCTGGCCCCGCCGCGGCGTCGAGGTGTGGGTCAGCCCCGAGCACGGGACCGTCAACTCGTTCCGGGTGATCCCGATCGAGCCCTGAGCCGCCCCGCGGCGGCCCCGGGACGCCCCTCGACTCAGTCGCCCGCGGGCCACGGCTCGGGCGGCGTCTGGGGCCGCGGGACCCAGTTCGGCGAGCTCGGGTCGGTGTTCGCCCCGTGGGCGACCAGGTTGTCCTGG
>CAZMML010000108.1:0-8559 GCA_964567335.1 uncultured Nannocystis sp.
CTCCTGCGCCACGTCCTCGCAGTCGCTCTCACCGAGGCCCTGTTTCCGCGCGAACTGCAGGCGCCCGCGCGCCACCTCGAGCTCGACCACGATCGGCGGGTAGTCGACCTCCGCCGCCGCCTCGCGCGCCGCCGCGAGGCGGACGAGCGCGTCCTCGTAGCGGGCCGCCCGCTCGAGCGCGCGGACCTCGGCGAGCGCGCCGCGCAGCGCGGCGACCGCGCGCGCGGCGTCCGGGCCCTCGGGCGGGCGGAGGCGGGCCTTGAGGTACTCGCTCTCGCCGCCCGCGGAGATCCGCGGCAGGTCGCCGACCGCCGCGCCGACGCGCTCGACCACCGGCGCGTCGGCGCCGGCGAGCACGTCGACCAGCGCCGCCATCTCCTGCCGCCGCTGCTCGAGGCAGGCCATCCGCAGGTCGAGCAGCTCCCCCGAGTTCGCGCCGCTGCGGTGGTCGAGGCAGGCCGCGCGGCGCATCGCCAGCCACTCGCCCGCGTACTCGTCCAGCCGCGCGAGCGCCCGCCCCGCCGCCTCGCCCGCGTAGGAGACCCCCGTCGCCGGCCACCCCGCGCGCACGGCCTCCCGGCGCCCCTCGTCCCACGCCCCGGCGAGCGCCGCCTCGCCGCCCTCGCACGCGTTGCGCTCGCGCCACGCCGCCCAGGCCGCGCCGCCGACCAGCGCGAGCGCGGCGGCCCCCACGACCAGCCGGCGCCGCCACACCCCGCGCGGGTCGCGACGGAGCACCGCGAGCAGTTCCTCCATCGTCTGCCAGCGCGCCGAGGGGTCGAGCGAGAGCCCGCGGAGCAGCGCGCGGCGCACGTGGGGCGGCACCCGACGCCCCGGCAGCGGCGGCGTCAAGGACTGCTCGAGCACCGCCCGCATGACCGACCCCTGGTCCTTGCCCGCGAAGGGCCGCACCCCGTAGAGGAGCTCGTAGAGCACGACGCAGTACGCGAACACGTCGGAGCGCGCGTCCGCGACCTGGCGCAGGTGCTGCTCGGGCGACATGTACGCCGGCGTCCCGATCAGCGTGTGCGCCGCGGTCAGCTCGCTCGTCAGCTCCGACGCCGGCGACGACTGCCGCAGGTTCGGCGAGCGCACCTCGCCCACCGCCTCGCTCCCGGCGCGCACCAGCCCGAAGTCCATCACCCGCGTGCGCCCGTCGGCCCCGACCATCACGTTCTCGGGCTTGAAGTCGCGGTGGACGAGGCCGGCCGCGTGCGCCGCGGCGAGCCCGCGGCCGGCCTCGAGGCAGGGCGTCTGCGCCTCGCGCCAGGTCCGGGGCGTCGCCCCCCACGCGCGCAGCGTCACCCCCTCGACGTACTCCATCGCCAGGTAGACGCGGCCCTCGACCTCGCCGGCCTCGTAGACCTGGACGACGTTCGGGTGCGAGAGGCGGGCCAGCCCCTGGGCCTCGCGGAGCATCCGCGCGTAGACCTCGTCGGTCCGCTGGCCCATCGAGCGGACGATCTTGATCGCCACCCGGCGGTCGAGCGGCTCGTCGTAGCCGAGGAAGACCTCGCCCATCGCCCCCTCGCCGAGCTTGCGGAGGGTCAGGTAGCGCCCGATCCGCTGGGGCCCCTCGCCCCGCGCGGCCCGCACGGGCACGTCGGCGATCGTCGAGGTGACCTCCTCGCCGAGGTGCCCCACCGGGTCCGTCACGCTCGCCCCGCTCTCCGGCCCCACCGCACCTCCCGCCGCGAAGGTTCCTCCCGCGCCCCCCTCAGCGTCAACTCGCGGTCTCGCCCGGGCGCGCGCGCCCGCGTGCGTCCACGCCGGGGGATGTCCTCACCGCTCGCCTGAAACATGTCCCTTAAGACATGTTCTTGGGGGAGCTCACGCCGCCTCACGCCGCCCCACGCCGCACGAGCGCGACGACGGAGGTCCGCGTCGGCCCGGTGCGGATCGTCGCCCCGATCGCGTCGCTGGGGCGCCGGCCGATCGCCCCCGATGGGTCGAGCCCGCGCGCCCGCGCGAGACGTCGCCGTCGGCACCCGACCATCCGCCCAGCCGAGACCCTTCGGCGCCCGTCGACGCGTCGACGTCGCCGAACGCCCTGGAGGACCCGCACCCGATCGCCGCCGTGGCGGCCCCATGACCCCGCGACCTCGGACCTCCGGTCGAGCCGCGGCGACAAGTCAGTCACGACGAGGGACCCGGTCCCCCCGCGTCCCGACTATCCGCAGTCGACGCGCGGCCGCGCCGCCGACCACGCCGCCAGCGCCGCGCGCTCGCGGCTCATCCCCACCGCCTCGAAGGCCGTCGCCGCCGCGCTCGCGCTTCGCTGCGCCGCGCAGCGCTCGCCGAGCGCCCACAGGGCCCGTGCCAGCGCCGCGCGCCCGGCCGCGGCAGCGTGCGGCCAGCGTCCGTCCTCCGCGTCCGCGACCACGGAGGACGCGATCTCTGCAGCCCGCTCCGGCGCCTCCGCGAGCAGCTCCGCGCGCGCCAGCTCGATCCGCGGCCACAGCGACGACGGTCCGGGGCGCTCCGCCGCCGCGATCTCCGCGACGATCGAGCGGAGCACGAGCCGCGCCCGCAGGACCTCCCCCGCGGCCAAGGCGACCCGCGCCCGCTGCGTCCGCGCGGCCAGCATCGCCTCGTGCTCCGCCTCGAACGCCGCGCCCGCGACCGCCTCGGCGCGCTCGGCCAGCGCCGCCGCCTCGCCCACCCGCCTCTCCGCGAGCGCCAGCGTCGACGCCGTCATCAGCGCCTCCGCGTGCGCCTGCGGGTCGGACAGCGGCGAGCGCTCCCACGACGCCACCGCCGCCGCCGCTTCCGCGCGCGCCTGGTCCGCGTCCAGGAGCCTGTGGCAGAGGATCGCCGCCACCCGCCCGCGCACGAACGCGACGCGCGCGTCGTCGGCTCCGTACGCGCTCGACCACACCGCCTGCGCGCGCCGCAGCTCGGCCAGCGCCACCTCGGCGCGGCCGAGGCCCCACGCGGCCTCGCCGAGCGCCACGTGCAGCGACCCGAGGCGCCCGTCTCCTTCGCGCAGCGAGCGACGCCACAGCCCCTCCGCGCGCCGCAGGTGGAGCTCGGCCTCCTCGAACTCGCCGGTGACGAGGTACGACTGCCCGAGGTTCGTCAGCGCCACGCCGACGCTCGGGTGGTCGGGCCCGAAGATCTCCGCGCGCATCGCCATCGACCGCGCGTAGAGGTCGCGCGCCGCGGCGACGTCGCCGAGCGACTCGCGCGCGTTGGCCAGGCTGTTCAGGACCACCAGGTGCTGCCCCGACCCATCCGGCCCGAAGCCGGCCACCAGCGCCTCCGCGCGGGTCAGGATCGCCTCCGCCCCGACATAGTCGCCGGCGACGTAGCGGAGCCCCGCGGCGTTGTTCAGGTAGCCGACCTCGATCTCCTGCGGGCGACCCGTGCGGGTCAAGATCGCGTCCGCGTCGCGGGCCCACGTGTCCCCTTCACGCGGCCGCGACGAGAGGTCGCCGACGACGAAGATCAGCATGCTCGCCGCCTCCGCGGCGACCCGATCTTGGCGCGCCGCGAGCGCCTCCCAGTAGGCCTCGGAGAGCCAGCGCTCCGCGTCCGCGTGCGCCCCGAGCTCCGTGAACGCCTGGCCGAGCCGCCAGTGCGCCTCGGCCACCAGCGGCGGGTACGCCAGCGCCTCCGCCGAGGCCGCCGCCGCCGCCGCCTTGTCGCGCGCCGCGGCGAAGCGTCCCGCGCTGCGCGCCGCCACGGACTCCGCGAGCAGGCGCCGCTGGGCCTGCACCTGCTCTGCCACCTCCGCGTCGCCCGGGAGCGGCGCCGCCGAGCTCGGGGCCTCGCGGCAGGCGCGGGGGTCCGGCAGCGCCAGCACGGCGGCGGCCGCCCGCTCCACCGTCTCGGCGTCGACCCGCCGCAGCTCGCCGACCAGCGCGCGGAGCTCGTCGCGCCGATCGCTCAGGCACTCCCCACGACGCGCCCGCTCGTCGGCCGCGCTCGTCGACCGACAGAGCTCCAGGCCCTCCTCGGCCCACCGCTCCGCGTACACGCCGAGGCGCTGGACGACCCGCTCGGCGGTGCTCTCCGCGTAGGGCACGCCCGTCGCGCGCAGCGCCGCCGCGACCCCCGCGCTGGCCTCCTCGCTCCACGCCCCCGCGAGCGTCCACGCCGCACAGTCGCGCTCGCGCCACCCGACCGCCGCGAAGCCTGCGACCAGCGAGACCACCACCAGCGCCGCCCACACGCGCAGCCGACCGCGGCGCCACGCCGCGAGCCGAGCCAGGAGCGCGTCCATCGAGGGCCACCGCTCGGCCGGGTCGCCGCGCAGGCCCCGCTGCACGATCCGCGCGAGCGCCGGCGCCACGCGCCGGCCCGCGGATCCCTCGCCTGGCAAGCGCCCGTGGAGCGCCTCGTGCAGCGACACGCAGAAGCTGTACTGATCCGACGCCGCGCTCGCCGCCCTGTCCCGCTGCTCCGGCGCCATGTACGCCGGCGTCCCCGCGTCGACCGCCTCCCCCGGCGCCGCCGTGCTGAGCGCCTGCGCGATGCCGAAGTCCAGCACCCGCACCCGCCCGTCGCGCCCGACCATCACGTTCGAGGGCTTGAAGTCGCGGTGCACGATCCCCGCGGCGTGCGCCGCCGAGAGCCCCTCACCCGCCGCGAGGAAGACATCGACGATCTCCGCGGTCGAGGGCTTACGCCGCGCCAGCCACTCCGAGAGCGTCTCGCCCTCGACGTACTCCATCGTCAGGAAGAGGCGTCCTCCGTGCAGCCCCAGGTCGTAGACCGGCACGACGTTCGGGTGCGAGAGCCGGGCGAGCGCCTGCCCCTCGCGCGCGAGCAGCCACTCCGGCGCGCTCGCGTGCGTCACGACCTTGAGCGCGACCTTGCGGTGCAGCTCCGGATCGTGGGCGAGGTACACGATCCCCATCCCGCCGCGACCGAGGCGCTCGAGCACCACGTAGCGCCCGATCCGCACCGCGACGTCCTCGTCGCCGACCGCGCGGAGCGCCGCTGCCAGCGCGAGCTCTCGCGAGCTCGCCTCGAGCTCGCTCGCCGCGCCGGCGAAGAGCTCCCTCAGCCGCGACGAGCGCGTATCGTCACCCGCGTTGACGACCACAGATCTCACGATTATAGTCGACGCGCATGCGGGGCGTCGGCGGCGCGGAGGATCGAGAGCTCGACGAGATGTGGCGCGCCGGCTCGCGCGAGGCCGGACGCGAGCTCGTGCGCCGCCACTTCGATCGCCTGCACCGCTTCTTCTCGGCACTCACCCCCGCCCACGCCGACGACCTCACGCAGGACACCTTCGAGGCCTTCCTCCACCGCAAGGACGGCGACGCGCCCGCCGACCTGCGCGCGTACCTCATGGGCATCGCGCGCAACAAGGCGCTGATGTACTGGCGCAGCCACGCGCGGCGCCGTGATCGCCCCGCGGACTTCGAGCTCGACTCGGTCGAGGACCTCGAGGAGACGCCGACGCAGATCCAGGCCCGCACCGAGGACCAGCGCCTGCTCCTGCGCGCCCTGCGGGGGATCCCGCTCGAGTCGCAGATCCTGCTCGAGCTCTACTACTGGGAGGGCATGACCGGCCCCGAGCTGGCGCGCTTCTTCGCGACCACGGACCTCGCGATCCGGCACCGGATCCGCCGCGCCAAGGAGCTGCTGTCCCAGCGCCTCGCCGCGGCGGCCGCGGACCCTGACGCCCGCCGCACCACCGCCGACAACCTCGACCGCTGGGTGCTCTCCGTCCGCGCCCACGCCGAACCCCGCCGCGGCTGACCGCGCTACCCGCCGCAGCCAGGGCAGTCGAGCGTCCGCTTCGGCGCCTTGTACTGGCACTTGCTCGCGCAGTAGCCAGCCTCCTTGCCGATGGCCCCGCGGCACGCCGCCCACCCCGCGGATAGACACGCGCCCATACCCCACGGGTACGTGCTCACGTTCGTCTCCGACGCCCAGCTCTCCTGATAGTCGCCGCCGCAGTCCGCGTGCGGCGGGTTGCACGGGCTCGTGTACTTCACCGAGCAGTCGCACCAGTACTTGCAGTAGAGCGTCGCGCTCCCGTCCCAGGGGTCGTACTGGCAGCGGTAGTCGACGTACTTCGCCACGCCCACGCCCGACATCGGGCACGCGACCTGAGCCTCCAGCGGGTCGACGGGCGCGCTCGTGAGGTCCTTCGCCGTCGGGAGCCGCGAACTGCACGTCCTCCAGGCACACGAGCGGCTCTCCGACCTCGAACTCGGACTGCGCCTCGTCGCCCGTCGTCCCCGTGTCATCCCCGCCGCTGCTGTCGCCGCCGCTGCTCTCGTCTCCGCCGGTGCTGCTCCCGCTGGCCGACTCCAACACGACCTCGCGCAGCTCCGTCGAGCCCTCGTCGCACCCTGACAACATCACCGCCGCCACCGCGGCCGTCCACACATCGTTGCGTCTCATGACTCCTCCTCTCCTGGGTCCGCTCTACCCCGCGGGGCAATTCGGGCAGTCGCGCGTCCGCTTCGGCGCGCCCTGCTTGCACTTCGCGGCGCAGGTCTGCACCGCAGACAGGCCGGTCTGCTTGCGGCAGTAGGCCCACCCCGACAGGTAGCAGTAGGTCAAGCCGCCCGGCAGGTTGTGTCCGATCGTCAACGCGTGCGCCGCGTGCTCGGGCGCGCCGCAGTCCGCGTGCGGCGGGTTGCATGGGCTGCTGAACGCGTAGTCACAGTCGCAGTAATGATCGCAGCGCACGCCCCAGTCGTAGCAATGGAAGTCGACGTAGGTCACCGACGCGACCCCGCTCATCGGACAATTGACCGCCCCGGCGGCCGGGTCCAGCACCGCGAACTCATCGAGCTCCGCCGCCTCGTGGAGCGCGACGACGTCGACGGCCTCCTCACAGACCTGCCCCTCGCCCTCCTGCCACTGGTCCTCCGCGTGGTCCTGCCCCTCGCCGTCGGGCTCCTCGACCACCACGTCGAGGCCTTCCAGCTCCGGATCGTCCGCGTCGCATCCGGTCCACGCCAGGATCAACCCCACCCCGATCATCACCCTTCGAAACATGTACTTCGCCCTCGACCCCTCAAGTTGCCGCTCCCCCGCGAGTGATCCGGGCGCCTCCGCGCGCGTGTCGCTTTTTTCTTCGTCGCGTCCAGGAGCCGCCGCCCGGCGCGGCGCGACGCCTGCGTCCGCGAGACCCCAGCCCCGAGCTCGCCCGCGCCAACGTGCCAGGACGCGCGCCACGGCCCGCGCGCTGGATCCACGCCCTCCGCCGGAGTCGCCCCGCGGGCGCGGCGCCCCGCGCGTCGACCTGAGCAGGGTCGCAGGCCGACGAGCGAGCGCGAGGGGAGCGAGCGAGGAGGTCGACCGGGCGGTCGAGAGGTCGTCGTGCGTGCGCGTCGGGCGATCCTCCACCCCGCGCCCAACGCTCGCTTGAGACATGTTCCTCACGACATGTTCTCGGCGCCTCGCGCCGCCTCACGCCGCCGCCTCACGCCGCCTCGCGCCGCCGCCTCACGAGGCGAGCACGAGCGCGAGGTCGCCGACGTTGGTCAGCGTCGGGCCGGTGGAGATCGTGTCCTCGAGCGCGGCCAGCAGCGTGTGGCTGTCGTGCCGCGCGAGCGCCCCCGCCGGGTCGAGCCCCAGCGCGCACGCCCGCCCGAGGGTCGCGCCGTCGGCGAAGGCGCCGGCCGCGTCCGTGTTGCCGTCGACGCCGTCGGTGCCCGCGCACGCGACCAGCACCCCGGGGCAGCCGGCGAGCGCGACGCCCGCCGCCAGCGCCGCCTCGTGGTTGCGGCCGCCACGCCCGGGCGGGCCCTCCCCGAGCAGCACGGTCGTCTCTCCGGACAGCACCCAGCAGCAAGGTCGAGCGAGCCCGCCGTCGCCCTCGCGCAGCCCCCAGGCGAGCGCGGCGAGCCGGCGCCCGAGCTCCCGCGCCTCGCCCTCGACCCGCGTCGTCAGCAGCGCGGCCGAGAACCCGGCGCGCCGGGCCTCGGCGACCGCCGCCTCCGCCGCGACCCGCCCGCTCGCGACCACCACCAGCTCGGTCCGGGCGAGGGCCGGGTCGCCCGGCTTCAAGGTCTCGTCCGCTCGCCCTGCCAGGCCCGCCTCCACGAGGCGAGCCACGGCCGGCGGCACGCGGTCCCACAATTCGTGGCGCGCCAGCATCCGACGGACATCGGCGAAGGTCGTCGGATCGGGCGCGGTCGGCCCGGAGCCGATGTCGTGCGGCGGATCGCCGACGACGTCGGAGAGCGCCAGCGTGATCACCCGCGCGGGCGCGGCGAGGGCCGCGAGGCGCCCGCCCTGCAGGCGCGACAGGTGGCGGCGCAGCGCGTTGATCTCCCCGATCGCCGCCCGACTGCGCAGCAGCAGCGAGGTCACCGCGCGCAGATCCGCCAGCGCGAGCGGCGGCGCCGGGGCGGCCAGCAGCGCCGACGCGCCGCCCGAGATCACGCACACCACCACATCATCCCGCGAGCTGCCGCGCACGAGCTCGGCGATCGCCGCCGCGGCCGCCTCGCCCTGCGCGTCCGGCACCGGGTGCGCCGCCTCCACCAGCCGCACCTCGCCCTGCGCCTCGCACCCGCGCGCGTGCCCGTAGGGCACGACGACGCAGCCAGCGGCGATCCGGCCCAAGAACCTCTCCACCAGCGC
>CAZMML010000109.1:0-8493 GCA_964567335.1 uncultured Nannocystis sp.
AAGATGCGATCGAGCAGCGCGCGCGACTCCTCGGTGAGCTCGTCCTTGCCCTCGGAGAAGTGCAGCGTGAACTTCTCCTCGCGTCGCGGCTGCGCGGGTAGAGTGCGGGCGCCATGGACCTGACGCTGACCCCGGAGCTGCTGGCGCGGCTCGCCGCCGCGGGCGAGGCGGAGGGGCTGCTCCGGCTCGGGGCGGTGCGGCTGGAGCACCCGGGCTTCGCGCCGGCGAGGGCGGCGCTCGACGCCTTCTTGGCGGAGGGAAAGGCGGGGGACATGGACTTTCTCCCGCGCACGGCGGCGGTGCGAAAGGACCCGGCGCAGATGCTGCCCGGAGCGCGCTCGCTGCTGGTGGCGCTCGTCCCCTACCGCGGCGAGCCGGGGCCGATCGCCCGCTACGCGCGGACGCGGGACTACCACACGGTGATCCACCAGCGGCTGATCACCCTCGAGCGAGCGCTGCACGCGGCGCTGCCCGGGGTGGAGACGCTGATCTGCGTCGACACCAAGCCGGTGCTCGAGCGAGCAGCGGCGGCGCTGGCCGGGCTCGGGTTCCTCGGCAAGCACGGCTGTCTGATCGCGCCGGGGCTCGGCAGCTACGTGCTGATCGGGGCCCTGCTCTGCACCGCGGAGTGGCCAGCGGAGCGCGACCGACGGGCGCCGACGGGCGCGCCCTGGGACGCCTGCGGGGCCTGCACGCGCTGCCTCGACGCCTGCCCGACGGGCGCCTTCGACGCTCCCGGCGTGCTCGACCCGCGGCGCTGCCTGAGCTACCTGACGATCGAGCACCGAGGACATGTCCCCGAGGACCTGGCCGGTAAATTCGGCGAGCGGATCGCGGGCTGCGACGTCTGTCAGGAGGTGTGCCCTTACAACGCCGGCCCCGCCCGCGACGCGCGGGTGCCCGAGGTCGCCTGGCTGCCGCCAGCGCCGCGGCCCGCGCCGGACGTCGCGGCGATGGCCGGCCTCGGCGGCGCCCAGTACCGGGCCTTCGTCCGCCACACCGCGCTGCGCCGGATCCCCCACCGACTGATGCGACGCAACGCTCTCCTCGCGCTCGGCTGTCGCGTGGGGACGCCGACCCCCACGGAGCGGATGTCCCTCGCGTCAGGGCTGATGGAGGTCGATTCGCGGGTGCGACAGGCGGCGGCGTGGGCGGCGGCGCGGCGCGGGCTGTCAGAGCCGGACCTGGGCGAGGAGCAGGCGCTCTTGCGCGCGCAGGCGGCTGCGCGGGCGGAGGCCGCGGCGCGAGAGGCCGTCGAGGACGGGGACGAGGCTTGAGCGGTCGCCGCGCGCACGAGCGCGCGTCACGTAGGTTCCGATCGCGGGGCCGCGAGGCGATATCATGGCGCAATGCGCACCTGCGTCGTGGGCCTCGTCGCGCTGAGCCTGTCGAGCTGCTGGAAGCCCAATGACTTCTTCTTCGCCTCCAGCTCCGAGACCGGCAGCGCGGGAGGCTCGTCGGCTGGCGTGTCGAGCGGGACGGAGCCGACGGCGACGAGCGAGCCGCTCAACTGCGATCCGCCCGCGGCCCGGAGCGAGGGGGTCACGCCCTGCGCCCTCGACGCGCCCGAGGCGCTGAGCATCGGCAACCACCCGGCCTTCAAGAGCGGCTGTGATTCGCCGACCGAGGTGTGGGCGCAGGTCAACGACAGCGACGGCCAGATCGTCGACGTGTGCACGAAGGACTGCGCCGACTGCAACACCGGGCTCAGCCTCGACCTGACGAGCGCGACCTACCAGTTCCTCACGCTGCTCAACGCGGTCGCGCCGCAGGGGGTGTGCATGCGGGTGCTCCACGAGGGGGAGCTGATCGACCCATCCAACTGCAGGACGCGGCGGCTCGCGGTGTGGGACGAGCCCGGGGACGCGCTGCGCTTCGCGCTCAGCGTCGGCGTCGACCAGGCCGTCACGCCGCTGCCGGGCGTGCCCCTGACGGTCGAGCGCGACGACCCATTCATGTGCGACTGCTCCGACGAGGACAAGATGAACCCGACCGACTACCCCTGCTGCGTGCAGTCGCCGGTCCAGTACCACGAGCTCCTGGTCACCCCGACGAACGGATGCACCTTCCGCGCCGTCCCGGGCGTCGCCAACGCCCATCGCTTCCAGCTCGCCGGGGAGGTCTACGACTTCATCCTCTACAAGGACTACCAGTACGTGGCGGGCTGCCCGCAGGCCCGCGACACGTCCTCGTGGAGCGTTAACCGCGTCAGCGGCTAGGCGGGCGCGTGGAGCCAGCGCTCCGCGGCGGCGCGGGCGCGGGCGAGGGCGTCGGGGCCGGCCTCGAGGCGGAAGGGTGACACGCGCGGGAGGTCCTCGACGACGAGGACCTTGAGGCCGGGCCGCGGGGACAGGTGGTCCTGCGGCCCGCGGCGGAGCCCGCGCCAGGGGCTGCGGGAGCGGAGCGTGTGGTGCATGGCGCGCTCGCCGGAGCCGAGGGCGCAGAGGCCGAGGCGGTCGGCGACGCCGCCGTCGAGGAGGAGCCGGCCCTCGTGGCGGAGCGGGCGGAACATCAGCGGCACCGTGCAGGAGGCCTGGATCGCGGGCGCGAGCGGGCCGCGCTCGAGCGCCCGCACGCGTCGAGCCGCGACATCGTAGACGACCGCCGCGAAGGGGACGCGGCAGTCCTCGATCTCCCGCGCGCCGCGGACCTCGAGGAGACCGCGGAGCTTGGCGGCGAACTTGCCGCCCTTGAGCAGGCCGCCGAGCGGCAGGCCGGGGTCCCAGAAGTCGGGGCGGCGCAGGGAGACCAGCTCGGCGGCGATCTCGGCGGCCGGCATGCCGCCGGCCCAGAGCCCGCCCGCGAGGGCGCCCGCGCTGACGCCGACGATCCGCCGCGGCGCCAGGCCGGCGGCCTCGAGCGCGAGCAGGACGCCGGTGTGGGCGAAGAAGCCGAAGAAGCCGGCGCTCAGCGCCAGCGTGAAGGGCTCGCGGGCGAGCCAGTCGGCGTTGGTCTCATGGGACATGCGCGTAGAGCAAGGCTAGCAGACGGTAGGAGGCCACGAGCTCGTCGGGCAGCGCGGCGCCCGTGAGGCCCCGCGCGCGCGCGGCGGGGAAGAGCTCGCCGAGCGCGAGGGCGGCGACGGCGAAGAGCTCGCCGAGCGGGGCGTCGTCGGCGAGGATGCGCTGGACCTCGTCGCTCCTGCGCCCGAGCTCGATCGACCAGCCGCGGCCGTCGGCGTCGATGAGGCGCGCGACCTGCCAGGAGAGGAGGGCCGAGCCGACGACGAGCGGGCGGGCGAGGACCTGGCGGAGGAGCCCCTCGAAGCGGCGCGGCCCGGAGAGGAGGCGCCGCGGCGGGTGCCTGGCGAGGGAGGCGGCGCAGAGGGCCGTGAGGGGCGGCGCGGACGGGCCTGTCTCTTCGCGCAGGATCTCCGCGACCTGGGGGTCCGCGGCGAGGCGGCCGCGGAAGGCGTCGAGGCCCTCGCGCTGGGGCGAGCCCGGCGGGTGGAGGAGGCGCTCGAGTAGGGCCCGCTCGGCGGCCGCGCGGGCGTAGGCGCGGACCTGGGCGCCGAGGCGCTCGCTCCCCGCGCGGACGCCCTGCTTGCTGAGCGAGAGGCGACCGCCGATCCAGTCGAGCGGCGCGGGGAGGGTGAGGTCGTCGATGTGGAGGCCGCCGCCCCAGACCGCGATCTTGGCCGTCCGCGCCTCGACCCGGAGGGCGCCCAGCGCGAGCGGGTCGGCGACGGGGAGCACGGCGAGCGCCGCGTCGCCGGCGCCGGCGCGCCGGCGCGGGGCGCGGCTCGTCCGCGCGGGCGCGTCGCGGACGCTGGCCGGGGCCGCGGGCGCGAGGCCGGCGCTCTGCAGCAGGTGGGCCTCGCCGGGGGTGGCGAGGAGCACGGGCGCGGCGAGGGCCCGCGAGGCCGAGCCCGCGGGGAGGACACCGAGGCGCTCGGCCTGCGCGTCGGCGAGGGAGACGAGGCGCAGTGGGTCGAGCGCCCGCGGGTCGAAGCGGACGAAGAGCGGCGCGCAGGCCAGCTCCTCCGCGGGCTCGCCGAGGGCGCTGGCGACCAGGAGGCTGGCGCGGAGCTCCGGCCAGCGGCGGGCGGCGAGCGCGTCGTGGATCGCCGCGGGCGCGAGGATCAGGTGCCGCTGACGCTCCGCCGCGGCCGGCAGGAGGTGGCCTTCGGCGAGGGTCGGCATGTCCCACAGGACAGCCTCTCCGAGGACCTGCTCGACCAGGCGGCGGCCGGCCGGTGCGAGCGCCCAGGGCTCGTGGCGGGGGTCGGCGGAGGTGAAGGTGGTCCAGCGCTGCTTCGGGGCCTCGACGACGATCCCGCCGACGTCGCGGCAGCGGACGAGGGCGTCCTGGAGGGTGACTGGGCCGGCGGTGGCGTGGCCGACCGAGAGGCTGAGCAGCGGCGACTCCTCCCACCCGAGCGAGGGCTCATCGTCGTCCCGGCGGGCCCGGTAGCGGACCGCGAGCGCGGCGCCGTTGAGGGTCGCGGCCTCGGCGCGGACCAGCGGGAGCTCCCAGGGGCTCGTGTGGGTGAGCGCCTGGGCGAGGAGGCGGCCGACCTGACGCTGCGCGGCGCCGCGGCAGCGCTCGGCGAGCGCGTGGAGCAGGGCCTTCTCGTCGCGGAGGGCGTCGATCGACAGCGCCTCCTGCGGCTCGCCGATCAGCGACGCGATGAGGGTGACGCCGGGGAGCACGCGGGCGGGCTCGCGGACGTGGCCGACCCGACGCTCGTGGGCGAGGAGGATGATCGCGCCCTCGTCGGCGGAGGCGAAGCGGTGGACGTGAGCCTGCAGGTCGATCCGGCCGCTCACCCCGGCGGCGGTGGTGAAGCGGGCCTCGGCCTCGAGGTCGAGCGGGACCGCGGGCAGGGACGCCTGGACGAGCTTGGAGAGGTCGGCGCGGTCGAACTGGGGGCTCTGGCCGAGCGCGAGCGCCGGGACCGCGCGGGCCTCGGGGATCGCGCGCAGGAGGTTGGCGAGCTCGGAGGGCCAGAGGCTGAGGACGCGGGCGTGCAGGGCGGCGGGGATCTGGGCGGCCTGATGCGGCCAGACGTAGAGGAGGTCGCGGCCCTGACGGCAGCGCTCGGCGACCGCGGCGACCTCGACGGCGCGGCCGGCGACGTTCTTGACGAAGCGGGGGGCGAGCGCGGTCGCGGCGGCCTCGACCCGGGCGCGGTCGTCGCGGGCGTCGAGGAGCCAGGCGACGAGGAGCTCGAGCGCGGCGTCGTGGGCGACCGAGGTCTCGTCGGCCGTGGGGCGCAACACGGGGCAGTCGATCCACCCCGCGAACTCCTCCGCGGGCAGGCCGGCGCGGGCCAGCGCGGGCGCCAGCGAGAGCACGCGCACCCCCTCGCGCACGAGCCAGGGCCCGCCGAGCGGGGCGGCGCCCCAGGTCGCGACCTCGCCGAGCCGGAGCGCCTGCCCAGGCAAGGGCCGGCCGAGCTCGATCCCCGTCGCCGCGCTGTGGCTCGAGTCGGCGCCGAAGAGCGCCGCCCGCCACAGCTCGGTCAGGGCGTCCTCGGCGCTCGCCTGGCGCGAGAGCCAGGCGGTCAGGCGGCGCCCGAAGCTCGGCCGCGGCCAGCGCAGCTCGACCTCGAAGGCCCCCTCGGGGCAGCGCCCGCTCGCGCGGTGCTCTCCGTAGGGGTCCTGGCCGACGGCATGGCTGTCTTTTCGGACATATTGCAGCGCGGCCGCGGAGGTTCGCACCTCGGCGCTGGCCGGCGCGTCGGCGAGGGCGGCGTTGAGCGCGGCGCCGACGAGGCCGCGCCAGCGCTCGCCGGGGGTCTGGGCCTCGCCGCCCGCGGCCGCGAGGACGAGGCCGCGGAGGTCGAGCCCGGCGAGGTCGAGCCCGGGGGCGACGAAGGTGAGGGTGACGACGCGGCTCGCCTCCTCGACGCGCTCGGCGGCGGAGGCGCGGCCGCCGGGGCCGCCGAGGCTGGCGGCGCGGAGGAGCGAGAGGGTGAAGGACCAGGGGCCCGGTCTGGGGAGGTCCCGCAGCTTGAGCACGGCCTCCGTGCGGGCGACGGTGAACGAGCGCCGGGCGGCGCTCTGCTCGCCCTCGGCGCGCTGGATCCGCGAGAGCGCCGCGACCACGCTGCGGTGGAGGTCTCGCACCGCGGAGGAGGGTAGCGCGGGGCGCCGCGCGCCGCGAGGGGAGCGGCCGCGCGTCGGGGCGCCGGCTGCGAGCGCGCGGAGCTCAGGCGCCGCGCGGGGGGTCGACCTGGCGCGCGAGGGCGGCGAGGTCGAGGCGGCCGAGGATCGACTTGGTCAAGGGTCGCTTCGCGTCCCAGAAGACGAGGGCGCGGAGGGCCCGCTGCGCCGGCTCGTCGTCGAGGACCCGGTGGGCGCGCCGCGCCGCGCGCTCGTCGGCGAAGGCGAGGAAGTAGCAGGTGTCGTCGAGGACGACCGGCCGACCCTCGTGCGGACCGAGGAGGGCGAAGCGGGGGCGCTTGTGCAGCCCGGAGACGGCCACCTTCCAGGGCGCGAAGGTGTAGTCGCCGACGCCGAAGATCGCGGCGGGCGGGCGGTCGCGGTAGATCGCGCTGCGCCGCGACGCGAGCGCGTGGGCGTTGGCCTGCAGGTAGCGCCAGGCTCGAGGGGCGCGGCCTTCGAGCTCGCGGGTGTCCTCGCCGAGGCTGCGCTGCGGCAGGAGCACCCAGCGGCTCGGTTCGCGGGCGCGGGCGAGGTCGGCGCTCTTGGCGAGCGGGAACACGAGCGCGTCCTCGAGGTCGCAGATCTGGCCGGCGGCGTTCTGGTAGCGACCCGGCCCGAGGCGGCGCAGCTCCATCACGGCGGCGCAGTCGTGCTTGACGCCCGAGCGCCAGGGCGAGGCGTCGGGGCGGAGGAGGTCGCGCGCGGCCTCGTAGGCGGCGAGGTCGGCGACGAGGACGCCGTCGCGGACGCCGATCTGGGCGCGAGGGGCGGCGGCGTCGAGGCCGGCGAAGAGGCGGGCGTCGCGGGCGCCGCGGGGGTCGGAGCGCCAGCGCAGCAGGCACGCGTCGACCGCGGCGCCGAAGTGTTGGCCGGCGTCGAGGGCGACGAGGCAGGGGTCGCGGAGCGGGAGGTCGGCGCGGTGGGCCTCCGCGAGGAGGCGGCGGGCGACCGCGGTCTTGAGGAGCAGGGCGCCCTCGAGGGTCGAGGAGGCGAAGGCGCGGAGGAGGCGGAGGACGATCCACTCGCTGATGTCGAAGTTGGCGCGGCCGGTCCGCGCGTCGAGGCCGGTGAGGCGGGCTTGGTTGCGCTTCGCGGGGAGGTTGTCGCGCGCGAGGCTGGTGAGCGCGGCGCTGGTGATCCAGGGCGGGTTGCCGAGGAGGAGCACGCGGCCGGGCCGCGCGCGGGCGAGGGCGTCCCAGTCGAAGGTGAAGCAGTCGGCGACCTCGAGCCGGGCGGCCTCGCCGAGGCGGGCGCGGGCGGCGGCGATCTCGGCGGCGGCGAGGTCGAGGCCGAAGAGGGTCGCGCGCGGGAAGGCGTCGCGCGCGGCGGCGAGGAGGTTGCCGACGCCGACGGTGGGCTCGACGACGTGCTCGGGCGCGACGCCCTCGGCGACGAGGCGAGCGACGATCGCGGCGGCGAGCGCGGGCGGCGTCTGGAAGTCGCCGAACGCGGCCTGGTCGGGCGGCCTCGCGGGCATCAGGGGTCCCGGGGCGGCGCGAGGTCGAGGCGGCGCAGCAGGTCGTGGACCATCCGCGCCGTGGCGCCCCACAGCGGTGGTTGGTGAATCTGAAACTCGTGCAGCTCGTAGCGCTGGCCTTGCCACTCGCGCTCGCCGAGGAAGCGGTAGACCGCGGGGTCGGCGAGGCGGCTCAGGGTCGGGGTGATCATGGCGGTCGCCTCGTTGGTCGCGAGCGTGGGCTCGAAGGCGCCGCGCACGACGCCGACGAAGGGGACGATCAAGTAGCCGGTCGGGACCGGGGTCGGGGTCAGGCGGCCGAGGATCGTGACGCGGTCGGCGGGCAAGGCGACCTCCTCCCACGCCTCGCGCAGGGCGGTGGCGAGGAGGTCGCGGTCCTCGACCTCGGGCTTGCCGCCGGGGAAGGCGAGCTGCCCGGCGTGGGCGCGCAGGTTGCCGGCCCGCTCGATCAGCAGCAGGCGCGGCGCCTCGGCCGGGTCGTCCGGGAGGAGGATCGGCGCGAGCACGGCGGCGTGCCGCAGCGGGGCCGGGTCGGGGAGCGGTCCGTCGACGGCGTCGAGGCGCAGGCTGAAGTCGCGCGGGAGCGTGGCCCGAGCTTAGCTCACCAGGCCGGCGGACGGACGACCTTGCCGGACTGGATCACCAGCGCGGGCCGCCCGAGCGCGCGGATGTCGGCGAGCGGGTCGCCCTCGACGACTAGGAGGTCGGCGACGTAGCCTGGGCGGACCTGGCCGACGTCGCGGAGGCCGAGCAGGTCCGCGGCGTTGCGGGTGGCGGCGACGATCGCGTCGCTCGCGTTCATGCCGAGCTCGACCATGAGTTCGAACTCGCGGGCGTTCTCGCCGTGAGGGAAGACGCCGGCGTCGGTGCCGAAGGCGACCTTGACCCCGGCCTTGACGGCGCGGG
>CAZMML010000110.1:0-8461 GCA_964567335.1 uncultured Nannocystis sp.
ATCCGAACGCCCCGGGCTGCGGCGGCGGCGGCGACGGCTGGTGCGACATCAACACCATGGGCGACCCTGACTGCGGCGACGGCGTCTGCAACCCGAAGAACTTCGAGGACCCCGACTGCGTGTGCCAGGACCCGACGGACCCGAACTGCCCGGACGGCAAGTGCGACCCGAACGTCCCCTTCGATCCGGATTGCATGTGCAAGCCCGGCGATCCCAACTGCTCGGACGGCAAGTGCGACCCGAACGTCCCCGCGGACCCCGACTGCGGCATGTGCCCGCCGGACGATCCGATGTGCTCCGACGGTATCTGCACGATGGACCCGGGCGACCCCGACTGCCAGTTCCTCTGCAAGGCGGACGCCGACTGCCCCGAGGGCACCCTGTGCCTCAACGGCGTGTGCCAGTGCGTCGATCCGATCAAGTGCCCCGACGGCTTCTGCGACCCGAACGTCCCGGAGGACCCTGACTGCGGCCAGCCCTGCGATCCGATCAACGACCCGATGTGCTCCGACGGGTTCTGCAACCCGATGCTCCCCTTCGACATCGACTGCTTCGACGGCCAGTGCGACCCGAACGTCCCGAACGACCCCGACTGCCCGAACTGCGACCCGAACGACCCGAACTGCCCGGACGGCCAGTGCAACCCGAACGTCCCGAACGACCCCGACTGCCTCAAGGCGTGCATGACCGACGCCGACTGCCTGATGGGTCAGAAGTGCCTCATGGGCGTCTGCCTGTGAAATAGCCCCGAGAGCCGCTAGGCTCCGCGCCGGGGCGGCCCCCCGGGGCGCACACCCTCGCGTTCGCCGCCGCCCGGGACACACCGGTGGGGGCGGCGCGTCCGCGTCTCGACGTCGCCGCCTCGGCCGCGCGACCCCTCGTCGTCCGCGCCCTCGGGGTCGACGACGCCGCCCTCCGCGACGCTCTCCACCGCCGCTCCGGCGGGGCGTCGGTCGTCCTCCTCCGCGAAGCCGCGGCCGTTGACCCGGACCACGTCTTCATCGACGTCGTCGTCGACGCCGAGGTCGCGCTGACGATCATCCTCCCCGACGGCCGCGTCTATGCGCGCCGCGCCCCCGCGCCGGCCGGCCCCCGCGACGTCGCCCGCCTCGTCGCGGCGGTCCTCGCCGCGATCGCCGACCAGGCGCTCGCCCCGCTCCCGGAGCGCGCCGTCAGCCCAGCGCTCGACCCCGGCGCCGGCGCCCGCGGCGTCACCGATGTCCCGACCAGCGTGCCGGTCGAAGCGGAGGACATGTCGCAAGAGACACCTATTTCAGACGCCGGCGCATCGAAGATTCGGGAGTACGACTTCGAAGACGCCGTCATCGAGTCCGTCTTCCCGAAGCCCCTGGTCCGTGACTCTGTCCGCCCGCCCGCGCCGAGCTCGCCGCGTCCTCGCCCGGACCTGACCGTCGCTCTCAGCGGCGCCCCGGTGGTCGCGCTCTACCCGGGCCGCGGCGTCGTCGCGGGGGCGGGGGCCCTGGCGCTCGAGGTCCGCGGCGTCCGGCCCTGGCTCGCGAGCGCGGCCCTGCGGGTGGGCGGCGCGGAGGCCGGGAATTTCAGCCTGCTCCGCCTGCGCGCGAGCCTCGCCGCCGGGACCTGGTACGCCCGGGGACGCTTCGATCTCCGCGCGAGCGCCGGGATCTCGCTCGAGCCCTGGCTGCTGATCCACGAGGGCAGGCGCGTCCGCCTCGACGCACCCCCCGCGCCCTTGCTCGGCGCCCACCTGCGCGTCGCTCCGTCGGTGGCGACCTCGGGCCCGCTGCTGGTCGGCGTCTTCTTGGAGCTCGCCGCCAGCGCCGCCCCGCGAGGCGACGCGGTCCGGGTCTCGCTCGCCGACCAGCGCCTCTTCCTCCTCGGGGGCGCCGAGCTGAGCCTCGGCATCGAACTGCGCATGCGCGCTCGCGGCCGCGTCGCCTCGCGCCCCCAAGGGGCGGAGTAACGACCGGCGAAGTTTCGATCACAGACGCGGCTCCGCCCCCTCACGCGCCGTCCGGGGGCCCCCTCTTGTGCGGCGTCGGCCCGCCCGGATATATGTGCAGGCAATGATGCTGCGACGATTGGCCGTCACCTCACTCTCTTGCGTCAGCCTCGCCTCTCTCGCGTGCGAGCTCGATGAGCGCGACCCCGACGGCATGGGAGGGATCATCATCCCCCCCGACCCGGTCGACCCGGTCGCCGAGGATCCCGGCGAGTACCTCGAGGGCATCGAGGGCGAGTTCCAGGCCGCCGCCGACGAGTTCAGCGTCCCGATCGACGTGCTCAAGGCGATCGGCTACGTCGAGTCGCAGTGGCAGATGGTCGTCGGCGAGATCGAGTTCGACGGCCTCGACCCGGCCTTCGGCGCCATGGCGCTGCGCGGCGACAACCTCACCAGGGGCGCCGCGCTGATCAAGGAGGACGTCGAGGACGTCAAGAACGACCGCGCGCTCAACATCCGCGCGGCGGCGGCGCTCCTCAGCGAGCTGGCCGACGACCACGGCCTCAACCGCGCCGACGTCGGCGCCTGGGCCCCGGCGATCGCCGATCTCTCCGGCATCGAGCCCGAGTCGCCGGCCGCGATCAGCTACATCCACCAGAACGTCTACGCGCTGATCCAAAACGGCCTCGTGGTCACCGACCTCGAGGGCAACGTGATCTCGGAGATCAAGCCCCAGGGCGGGATCGTCCCCAACTACCCGCGCCCGGACGGCCCGGTGCTCGCGACCAACCCCGACTACGCCGGCGCGATCTGGCGCGCGTCGCCGAACTTCAGCGGGCGCCCCGCGGGCAGCGCCGGCAAGATCCGGCTCGTCATCATCCACACCTGCGAGGGCGCCTACGCCGGCTGTTGGGGCTGGCTCGTCAACAAGCAGGCCGGCGTCAGCGCCCACTACGTCGTCAAGGAGGACGGCTCGGAGATCTCGCAGCTCGTCAAGGAGTCGAGCAAGGCCTGGCACATCTCGGCCAAGTACAAGAGCAGCCTCAACGGCGGCACCTTCCCCGAGGTCGAGGGCGCGGCCTCCAACAACTTCACCGTCGGCATCGAGCACGCGGGCTACGGCTCGCAGAACTCGTGGAACGCGAACCTGATCGACCAGTCGGCCAAGCTCGTCTGTGACATCACCAAGCGCCAGAACCTCCCGCGCGACAAGTTCCACATCGTCGGCCACGGCCAACTCCAGCCTTACAACCGCAGCGACCCGGGCAAGGCCTGGCCCTGGGGAACCTACTTCGACAAGATCATCGCCGCCTGCGGCGGCCCGCCGCCTGACCCCGAGCCGGACCCGCAGCCGGACCCGAACCCGGACCCGCCGCCGGACCCGCCGCCGCCGGACCCGCCGCCGCCGGACCCGAAGACTGACCCGGCCGAGCTCATCATCGACAGCTCGAACGGCAACAACAACCCGGTCAACGCCGCCTTCAGCGCCTCGGCGTCGTGGACCGCGACCGCCTCGACCCCGGGCTACTACGGCAACAACTACCTCTACGCCGCCACCGAGGCGGTCTCGGACGGCGCCGAGTTCAAGTTCTTCCTCAACAACGCCGGCAACAAGAAGGTCGAGATCTGGTACACGGCGGGGACCAACCGCGCCACCGCCGCTCCGATCGTCGCCTTCGACGCGCAGGGCGTGAAGCTCGGCACCGGCAACGTGAACATGCAGCAGGGCGGCAAGGCCTGGACCTCCGTCGGCAGCTTCAACTTCACCGCCGGCTGGAACAAGGTCGTCGTCTCGCGCTGGACCACCGCGGGCTCCGTCGTGATCGCAGACGCCGTGCGGATCACCGCCGGTGACGGCCAGGCGCCGCCGCCGCCGATGGACCCGCCGATCACCGACCCCACCCACGACCAGCTCCTCGCGCTGACCCAAAGCTGCACCCAGCTCCCGGGCACCTCCAAGTTCAAGAGCGACTCGGGCGGCTCGGCGACGATCCCCGTCTGCCAGCTCAACGGCGCCGTCTTCTGGAAGGCCGACGCCGACATCGACTGCGACGGCGGCAAGAACGCGGCCTGCACCGCGGACCCCTACTACCAGGCCGAGACCAGCGCGAAGGACTCCAAGGGCAACTTCGTCGACGCCGGCAGCGTGCCCTTCTTCGTCGTCCCGCTGGCGAGCAACGGGTTCGACCCCAAGAGCCTCGGCATCAAGACGAGCTGGTCCGGTTGGGGTAGCGCCGGGGCGATCCTCTACAACGGCAAGCTGCTCTACGCCGTCTACGCGGACGCCGGCCCGACGGGCGTGATCGGCGAGCTCTCGTACCGCGCGGCGGAGCTGCTCGGGATCCCGTCGAGCCCGATCAACGGCGGGGTAGCGAGCGGGGTGACCTACATCGTCTTCACCGGCGATCAGTACGTGAACCCGCTCGAGAGCACCGGCGCGGCCGAGACCCTCGGCAAGCAGCTCGCCACGCAGCTGCTGCAGAACAACTGATGCGCGTCGCTCTGGCCCCGCTCACGCTGAGCCTGAGCCTCGCCTGCGGCGACTCGGCCGGCGACTCCGCGACCGCGGCGTCGTCGACCTCCGTCACCACCGCGACGAACGCGGGTTCCAGCTCCACCTCCGACGAGCCGACCTCCACCGGCTCGGGCTCGGGCTCGCAGTCGAGCAGCTCCTCGGGCGCTTCAGGCCCCAAGCTCGACGTCGGCGCCGAGACCACCACCGCCGACCCGGGCGAGGGGTGCCCGAGCGTCGACATCCTCTTCGTCATCGACAACTCGGGCAGCATGGCCGACCAGCAGGACAGCCTGATCGCCAGCTTCCCGGGCTTCATCGCCGCCGTGCAGACCCAGCTCGGCGGCGCGAAGAGCTACCACATCGGCGTCGTCACCAGCTCGGACTACTACGACAACGCCCAGGGCTGCGGCACGATCGGCGACCTCATCACCAAGACCGGCGGCCCCGAGTCGAGCGGCAAGAACTGCCAGCCCTTCAGCAGCGGCGCCCGCTTCCTCGACGAGAGCGAACCCGACCTCGGGGCCAAGTTCGCCTGCATCGGCAAGGTCGGCACCGGCGGCAGCGACGATGAGCGGATGATCCGCGGCATGCTCGACGCCCTGCGCCCGGAAAAGAACGGGCCGCAGGGCTGCAACGCCAACTTCTCGCGCCCCGAGGCGCTGCTCGTCGTCGTCCTTATCACCGACGAGGACGACGTCCCCGACGGCTGCGACGGCATGACCTGCGACACCTACGGCTCGGGCGGCACCAAGGATGAGTGGTACGCGGAGCTCCTCTCGTACCGCAACGAGATCGCGCAGAACATCGTCGTGCTCTCGCTGATCGGCCGCCAGCTCGACAACCCCTGCGGCGCCGTCCCAGCGGCGCGTCTGCTCGGGTTCACCAACCTCTTCGACGAGCGCGGCTTCATCGGCGACGTGTGCGCCGCCGACTACGCGCCCTTCTTCGCCGAGGCGCTGCCGGTGATCAGCGACGCCTGCGTCCACTGGGTCCCGCCGGCCTGAGCCCGCGGGACCCGGGCCGGGCTCAGCCCTCCTGATAGGTGTAGTCGACCGAGTAGTCGATGCACATGTCCGCCTCGCCCATGTCGAGGCGCACGAAGATCACCGCGGACTCGTCCGGGTTCATCACGCAGTTGACCTGGAAGGCCACGTCGCCCGTGTTGCAGCAGCCGGGCCGTCCGTCCGGCGACATGTCCGCCTGCGAGCCGTTCTGGCACTGGAACATCCCGACCATGCTCTGGTCGCACTCGGCGTAGGCGCAGAGCCGGACGTTCCCGCCCGCGTTCAGCGTCAGGTCCGCGACGGGGTCGTTGAAGCCACAACCCATCCCATTGAAGACCCCGTGGAAGCGGAACCAGTCGGTGTCCGTGTCTCCGTTCAGGATCCCCGTCAAGGTCGCGGCGTCGGCCTGGCAGTCCTGGTCGCCGAGGTCGGCCGCGCTCGCCTCGTCCTCGTTTGGCTCTGGTCCGGGGTCGTTACACGCGTTCCCGCCGCTCGAGCTCGACCCCATCATGCCGGTCGTCATGTCGGTCGTCATCGGCCCGGTGGTCATCACGCCGGTCGTCATGTCGGTCGTCGTCCCGTCGGTCGTCGTCGTCGTGATCGTCGAGCCGGTCATCGAGCTGCCCGCGCACTCGCAGGGCGTGAACGACATGCCGTCCATGTTGCAGGTCTGAGCCCCCATGCCGCCGTCTGGACACGCGCAGCCGACGCTCATCCCCGGCACACATCCCCCTGACGAGGTGGAGGTGGTGGTGGTGGTGGTCGTCGTCGTTGTTGGCTCACCCGTGCTGTCGGTGCCTGAGCCGGTCTCGGATTCACCCCCAGTGCCCGGAGCGGGATTTCCTCCGCAAGCGAGAAGGATGAGGGAGCAACAAAAGGCGCAAGTACGGATCCGCATCCTACCTGAGTACCACGGCTATCGGTGTCCTTACAAAAAAAACCGGGGCCTTCTGCACCCGCAGGCGCTATGGTGGCTGCATGGCCGAGGTGATCGACTTCTATTTCGACGTGATCTCTCCCTACGTGTACATCGCCGAGGCACGGCTGGTGCGGCTGTTGCGCGAAGACTCTGGCCTTCAGGTCAGGTACAGGCCGATCCTCTTCGCCGCCCTCCTCAACCATTGGGGTCAGCGAGGGCCCGCGGAGATGGCGGCGAAGCGTGTCTTCACGTTCAAGGATGTCATCCGTCGCTGCGCCGAACACGGGCTCGCGATCCGCGGGCCCGCCACCCACCCCTTCAACCCGCTCACGGCCCAGCGCGCGCTCCTCGCCGCGCCCGAGGAGCGCCGCGCCGACGCGACCGCGGCGGTGCTCCGCGCCGGCTGGGCGGAGGGCCGCGAGCTCGGCGACCCGGCGGTCATCGCCGCGGCGCTGCGCTCGGTCGGCCTGGACGGCGAAGCCCTCGTGGCCCGCGCCGGCGACCCCGCCGTCAAGGCCGCGCTCGCCGCCGAGACCACCGAGGCGATCGAGCGCGGCGTCTTCGGGGTCCCGAGCTTCGTCGTTCGGGGCGAGGTGCTCTGGGGTCAGGACCGGGTCTCCGACATCGGCCCGATCCTCGCAGGTCGCGACCCGGTCACCGAGGAGCAGATCGCGGCGATGCTCGCGCGCCCCTCGAGCGCGGTCCGCCCGGGCAGCCGCGGGTGAGCGAGGCTCACATGTCGATGTGAATCGACTCGAGCGAGTCGCCCGCGGTGCGCTCGTCGATCCGCCGCCGCTTGCCGGTGACGAGGCTCCACCAGGTCTGGAAGAGCGCCCGGAGGTCCTCGATCGTCAGGTAGAGCGCCGGGACCAGGATCAGCGTGATGCCGGTCGCGAACATCACCCCGAAGCCGAGGCTGATCGCCATCGGGATCAGGAAGCGCGCCTGGACCGAGGGCTCGAGGATCATCGGGATTAGCCCGAAGAAGGTCGTCACCGAGGTCAGCAGGATCGGCCGGAAGCGCCGCACGCCCGCCGCCACGACCGCGTCGAAGTGGGTCGCGCCGCGCTTGTAGAACTCGTTGGTCGCGTCGATCAGCACCAGCGAGTCGTTCACCACCACGCCGGACAGGGCCACCATGCCCATCATGCTCATCATGCTGAGCTCAAAGCCGAGCATGATGTGCCCGAAGATCGCGCCGACGATCCCGAAGGGGATCGCCGCCATCACGATCAAGGGCTGGACATAGCTGCGGAAGGGGATCGCCAGCAGCGTGTAGATCGCCAGCAGCGCCATGATGGCGCCGGTCTGGAGGCTCCCGAGCGACTCGCGCTGCTCGCGGTTCTCGCCGCCGAGGCCCCACGTCAGCCCGGTGTACTTCTCCGGCAGCTTGTCGAGGACGTCGGCGCGGAGCTTGCCGAGGACCATCCCCGGCGTCGCGTCACCCTCACGGAGCTCGGCCGTGATGTGGACGATCCGGCGGCCGTCGGCCCGCTCGATCGAGGGCCAGCTGCGGCCGCGCGAGATCTCGGCCGCCTCGTTCAGGGGGATCTCGCCGCCCTGCGGGGTCCGGATCAGCAGCTCCTCGATGTCGTGCTCGCTGCGCCGCTCCTCCTGGGGTAGGCGAGCGATCACGCGCACCTCGTCGCGTCCGTCTTGCTGCCGCAGCGCCTCGGCCCCGAAGAAGGCGCCGCGGACCTGGCGCGCGATGTCCGTGGCCGAGAGCCCGAGCGTCCGCGCCTCCTGCGTCAGGGTCAGGTCGAGCTGCGGCTTACCCTCGGAGATGCCGTTGCTGACGTCGTACACCCCCGAGTACTTGGACAGCGCCGCCACGACCTCCGCGGAGGCGCGCTCCAGCACCTCCTCGTCCGAGTGGCTGAGCTCGACGTCCACCGGCTTGCCGGCGCTCGGGCCCATGTTCGCGGAGAAGCTCGTCGTCTTCGCCTCCGGCAAGGGGCCGAGGCGCTCGCGCCACTTCACCGCGAAGTCCGCGGTGTTGAAGTCGCGCAGGTCGCTCGGGACGAAGTAGATCTGCACGTTGGCGAGGTGCCCCGCGCCGCCGGTCTGCATCGGCCCGCCGGGCCCCATCATCGGCCCGCGCG
>CAZMML010000111.1:0-8424 GCA_964567335.1 uncultured Nannocystis sp.
GTTCGCCCTCGGCGCCGCGCTCTGGATGGTCACGGTCGGCCTGCGCGGGGCCGGCGGCGAGGCCCCGCCCGGGCGCCGCGAGCGCCTCGCGGCCGCCGGGCTCGACCTCGGGCTCGGGCTCGGGCTCGGGCTCGGGCTCGCGGCCTGGTGGCTCTGGCCGATGAGCGCCCACCGCGGCTACATGGCCGCGTACGGCTGGCTGCACGCGCCGCTGGAGTTCATGGTCCGCCTCCTCCGCGAGGGCCAGTGGGCCCAGCTCATGGCGCCGGTCGCCGGCTACGCCGCGCTCCTCGGCCTCGCCGGCGCGGTCTTCTCCCGCGGCGGCGTGCTCCGCTTCGTCGCCCTGTGGACCCTGCTGCACTGGCTCCTCGCCGCCAGCGACGTCTTCTGGGGCCTGCGCCTCGACCGCCTCTCGCCGGGCTTCCAGCACATCCAGTACCAGCGCTTCCTGACCGCGGCCAAGCCGGGGGTCTTCCTGCTCGCCGGCGCGCTCGTCGGCGCGCTGTGGTGCGTGGCCCGGCGGACATGGTCGAAGCGACGTGCCTCCAGGGTCATGTCGATCGGCGCCGGCGCCGGCGCGCTCGGGCTCGCGGCCTGGCTCCTCGGCGACGCCTGGGCCGCCGCCCGCCGCCACGAGGTCGGCCAGGTGCAGACCGAGCGGGTCCCCGGCGACCCCGAGTTCGCGCGCCACTACGCCGACCTCCTCGCCTGGCTCGGCGACGCCTGGGAGCGGCGCGACGCCGACTTCCGGATCGCCGTGCGCGCCGATCGCAACGCCCACTGGTTCATGGACGCGCCGGTCTTCAGCGGCGTCCCGCTCTACAAGATCGGCTTCACGCCCGGCGACAACTTCGTCCACAAGCCCGAGTCCGGCGACCCGGCGCTGCTCGACCGGGCCCAGGTCCGCTACCTCGTGTCGCGCGGCCGGCCGGGCCCGGACACCGCGGCCAGCTTCGGCCCGCTGCGGGTCGACGAGCGCCGCGGCGCCCAGCCGGTCGCGCGGCTGGAGGGCCCCGGCGCCCTCACGATCGACGCGGTCGACCTCGCGGGCGGCCATGTCCGGGTCGACGTCGCCGGCGCGGGTGAGGGGTCGCGCCTCGTCTTCCACGTCGCCGGTTACCCCCGGTGGGAGCTCGTCCGGCGGAGCGACGCGGGCGAGGAGCGCGTCGCCTGGTTCGAGGTCCCGATCCTCGGCGAGGGCGCGCCCGCGACGCCCGATCAGCGCCTCCGCGGTGAGCTCCGCGGCGGCAAGGCCAACGGCGACGACGGCAGCGAGCCGACCCTGATCGCGGCCGACGCCCGCGACGGCAGCTACGAGCTGCGCTACGTCCGCTGGCGGTGGTTCGACGTCGCCGGCCTGCTGGCGACGCTCGCGGCGGCCGCGGCGGCGCTCCTTCTCTTCCTGTCCGAGCGGCCGCGTCAGCGCCTGCTCCCCCTCGTCCGTCGCCTCACCCACCCGGGGCTCCTCGCGGCGCTCCTCGCCCTCGGGCTCGTGCTCGCGGGGGCGCGCTGGCGGCGAGCGGCCGCGGTCGAGCGACCGCGGGCGAGCGCGTGGCTCGCGGAGGGTCGGGTCACCGCCGCGTCGGGCGTGCGCAGCGGGCCGCTGAAGACCGACATGACGATCGTCCCGGCGCTCCTCGCCGACCCGCGGCGCCCGGCCGAGGTGGTCTTCCCCGGCGTCCGCCTCGGCCCCGAGCTCGAGGGGTGGATCGCCCTCGACGACGACGACGCCAAGCAGCGCCGCCGCGGCGCGTACCGGGTCGAGTTCTCCGCGCGCCCCGCGGGCGACGAGGCCTGGACCGCGCTCGCGCAGGTCGCCGTCCCGCACCGGGCCAACCGTCAGCCGCTCGCGCGGATCGCTGTCCCTTCGGACATGCAAGCCGGCGCCGACCTCCGGGTGACGATCACCCCCTCGGGCGAGGCGCCGCCGCGCCTCGGCCTCGACCTGCGCCTCGAGTAGCGACAGCGGGGGCGCTCGCACCCGGGCGCGGAGCTGCCCTCGGAGCGCGGGCGGGCGCCTCTGCCGGGGCGCCGCGCGCTGGAGTAGGATCGCGGCCGATGACACGCGACGCCGTCTTCGCCTCGCTGGGGCTCGGCCTGCTCGCGCCCGCGCTCGCGCGCGCGGCCGAGGTCCCGATCGTCTACGTCCGCTGCCCGCGCACGACGACCACCTTCGAGGTCTCCGGCGACGTCGTCGTCGACGGCGTGCAGAAGCCGGCCTCGCGGACCATGTCCGGCCTCGACGTCTACGACGTGCTCCCCGACGTCGTGCACTTCTACGAGGGCTTCGTCGCCCCCTGCGACCTCGTGCGGCGCGACGAGCAGGGCGCCGAGACGGTGCTCTTCGACTGCGCGACCGGCTCGACCGAGGCGAGCAGCTGCGCGGCGATGGACCCCGCGGTCTCCTTTGACGGCACCAAGGTCGCCTTCACGGTCTTCCGCGGCAGCATCACCCACACGAGCGAGTACGTGCACGCCAAGGTGATCGACCCGGCGGCGACCAACAACGACACCTACCCGCACCCGCTCCCGAACCCCGAGCTCGCGACCACCGAGGCGCAGCTCCACATCTACGACCTCACGAGCGGGACCTTGACCCCGCTCCCCTACGTGCCAGGCGCGGTCGACAGCGGCCCGGCTTGGCTCGCGAACGGGCGCCTCGCCTTCACCTCGAACCGCGACGGCCGCTACCGGACGCTGGTCCCCGGCGTGACGGGGATCCCGCGGAGCGCTCAGATCTGGACCGTCGACCCCGACGGCCGCAACCTCGACATCGCCAGCCACCACGGCCTCGGGCACGAGGAGCACCCCTTCCCGCTGCGCGACGGCCGGCTCGCGTTCACGAGCTGGCAGGGCTTCGGCGGCCTCCCCTTCCGCTACACCAACGGCGCCGTCGGCGGCTTCACCACCCTCGACAACCTCTTCCACATCTACGTGCAGCACCCCGACGGCGCCGCGGTCTTCGCCCTCTTCGGCCAGCACAGCGGTGACCACGCGCCGATCACCGCGACCAACGCGGACCACAAGGCCAGCCACTTCCTCACCCAGACCGGCGACGGCCGCGTCTGGACCGCCGACTACTACCGCACCAACAACAACGGGCTCGGCGTCGTCGTCGGCCTGATGCCGCCTCCGCTCGGGCAGGAGGGGATGCTCGACCCGAACGCCCCGATCGGCGACCTCTACGCGCCGACGGACATGGTGAACTTCGCCCCTTGGGCGACCAGCGCCGACCAGATGGCCTTCCAGATGCCAGGCGCGCCCTTCACCCCCCAGGGCTACAGCGACCCGGTCCCCTGGGCCGGCAAGGTCGGCCACCCCGCGGCGCTCCCGGACGGCGGCCTCATGGTCGTGTGGGGCAAGGGCGCCTGCGGCACCGTGACGATCAACGACGTGTTCGGCTGGCTCGGCAAGGTCGCGCCGCCGCTGACCTCGGGCAGCGGCGGCGGCACGGCGATGAACCTGATGACCTCGCTCGGCCTCGACACGCCGGGCTGCGACCTCGGGGTCTACCGCGCCGGCACGATCCCGAGCGCGCACCCGAGCGACCTGGTCCCGATCGTCGACCGGCGCGAGTACCACGAGCTGATGGCGCGCGCGCTGGTCCCCTACGCGGCGATCCACGGGCTCGAGAAGCCGGCCGGGATCCCGCGCGCGGACCTCGTGGTGTCGCGCCCCGAGCTGCCGACCGGCACGCCCTTCGGGCTGCTCGGGGCCGGCTCGATCACCGACCGAGAGACCCACCCGATCGGCGGGATCCACTTCGCGGGCGAGCACCAGTTCCACCTGCAGGGCACCGACACCATCGACTACACCGACGACGACCTCTGCGGCGTCCGGATCATCGCGGTGATGCCGAACCGCAGCAAGGACACCTACCTCGAGCTCCACGACGTCGCGGGCGAACGGCTGGTCCTGCTCGGGGAGATCCCCGTGCGCAAGAAGGTCGGCGACGCCGAGCCGCTCGACCCCAGCGGCCACGAGGACACCAGCTTCCTCGTCCGCTTCCCCGCCAACGTCCCCTACATCATGCAGGGGGTCGACTGCGAGGGCCGCACCCTCAACACCGATCAGACCTGGCAGCACCTCCGGCCGGGCGAGCAGAAGACCTGCGGCGGCTGCCACGTCCACTCGACGGACTCACGGATCGCCTTCGAGGAGTCGCTCGCGGCGGCGCCGAAGTTCGCCCCGGCGCTCCTCGGCGAGGGCACGGTGCCGCTGCTCGCGGGCGGCGACGGGCCCGACGTCGCCACGCGCACGCTGCCCGGCTACGGGATCCAGATCGAGCTCGAGCGCGACATCTTCCCGATCTTCGCGGCCCACTGCACCTCCTGTCACGGCGGCGGGAACCCGGCGGCTGGCCTCGCGCTCGACCGGCCGGGGGTGCAAGACGACCAGAACGGCCCGCCCTCGACCTGGTGGTGCCTGGTCGGCGACCGCAACCAGCGCTGCGTCCCGCCGGGTCAGCGCTTCGTCACCGGCGCGGGCCCCGAGAGCACGACCTTCCGCCGCCCTCAGGTCACGCGCTACGTCCGCGCCCTCAACGCCCGCGCGAGCCTCCTCTACTGGAAGGCCGCCGGCGAGCGCCGCGACGGCCGGACCGACGCCACCTTCGACGCCAACAGCCCGCCCGAGGACCGCGACATCGACTTCGGCGCCGCGCACCCGACCACGATCACCCCGGAGGAGCTCGGGATGATCGCGCGCTGGATCGACCTCGGTTCGCCGGGCGGGGCCGGCGAGCTGACCGACACCCAGAAGCCGACGCTCCACCTCGCGGGCGTGGGCGAGGGTGGCGCCGTCACCGAGCTCCGCGTCGGCACCGTCGACGTGCCGAGCGGCATCGACCCGGCGAGCCTGGTCGTCTGCGTGGTCGGGCCGAACGACACCTGCGGGCCCAACCTCGCCCCGCCGGCCGAGAAGCACGGCGTCGTGACGATCCCCGTCTCGCTCTCCGACCCCGACGCGGAGGTCGAGGCTCGCGTCAGCGACCTCGCCGGCAACACGACCACGGTGCGCCGCACCGTGTCGGCCCTGCAGGCCCCGAAGATGCCGCCCGGCGGGACCGACACCGACACCGACACCGACACCGACACCGGCTCGGGCGGCACCGGCGCCACCTCCGACGCGCCGACCTCGAGCGCCGGCACCGACGGCGGCGGGAGCGGGAACGGCGTGAGCGCCGGGAGCGGGAGCGCCGGCTCAGCGACCGGCGGGCAGAACATGGGCGAGGACGGCTGCGGCTGCCGCGGCGGCGGGTCGGGCCCCGGCGGGCTGCTCGCGCTCGCGCTCTTGCGCCGGCGCAGGCGGCCGCGCGTCTGACTCCGCTCCCGCTCCGACAGCCTTGCGCGGCACCCTTCTGATCGACCCTTCGACGGCGCTAGAGCGGGACCTCCAGGATCCGGAACTGCCCCGCCTCCTCCACGACGGTGAATTCGTCCTCGCCCTCGTCCATCTCGCCCTCGTACTCGATCTGCATCCACACGGTGATCCACACCCGGTCCGGAGACTCCGCCTCTCTCGCCACCAGGCGGAACGCGCGGAACTTCCACTGGTCGTGCTCCGCGAGCGCCTCAGCGCAGTCGGACGAGCAAGCGCGGGACATGACCTCGCGGTGCCGCCGATCGCCGCGCACGCGGCTGGCCATGTAGTGCACGACCGCGGCCTCTGGGGACCCGGTGCCGGGGGCGAGGTCGGCGACCTTGGTCGCGTCGTAGGTCGGAGGATCGACGTACTTCGCCTGGCCCTCCTCACCCGCACGCGTGACCGGCGGGGTGAAGGCCGGCGCCGCGGCGACGACCCCGGCGGCCGGCGGCGTCGGCGCGGGCGCCTGCGGCCTGCAGCTCATCGTCATCCACAGGGCGGCCGCGACGAGCGCAGGGAGCACGGATCGCATACCGACCCATCCTAGCACCACGTGCGCGGCGGTCAGGCGCCGACCGTCGGCGCGGGCGTCAGGGGCAGAAGAGGCACCCGTCGCCCTCACACTGGCAGGTGTTGTGGGCGCAGGCCGGGAAGGTGCAGCGCATCTCGTCGGGGCAGCCGTTCGGATCGTCGGCGCAGGCGCGGCCGCACGCGCGGAGGTTGCGGCCGAAGGAGAGGCAGCGCGAGGGCAGCGGTCCGGCGGCGGCGAGACAGTCGGCGTCACTCTCGCACCGGCGGGTGCACACGTGGCTCTCGTCGCTGGAGAAGTCGCTCGGCCCCTGGCGGTTGCCGGACAGGTCGAACATGCACAGTGGGTCGGCGCTCGGGCACCCGGCGCCGTCGGGGCAGGGCGCGTACTGGAGCGGCTCCGCGCCGCCGATCGGGCCCTCAGGGAGGATCCAGTCCATCCGCACCGACACGCGCGTCGTCGCGTCAGCCTTGGGGAAGTAGAGCTCGAAGGTGGTCTCGCAGCATGGTCCCTGCAGCACCTCGGTCCCCGCCGCGACGAACTCCTCCTCGCCCTCCAGGGGCGCCTCGCTGATCGTCCAGTTCAGCGCCGCCCCGCCCTCGGCGTTCAGCGCGGTCGTCACCTGGTAGATCCCGAAGAACTCGGCGCTCGAGCCCGTCACCCCGTGGACCCCGAACCCCGTGTCGTCGAAGGCCGGGCAGGAGAATTCGCGCACCTGCGGCTCACAGGCGCCCTTCGCCCCCGGGAACGAGCAGTCCGCGATCTGGATCACCGGCGTGAAGGTGCCCTCGGGCTCCTCCGGGCAGCCGAGCACCCATGGCACACAACGCGCGTCGAAGGGCGCGAGCGGCGTCAGCCCGCAGCCTTGGACCTGTCCCGTCGGCCAGGGCTCTTCTGGGCCCGCGGTCGAGCCCCCGGTCCCGGTCGGCGACGCCGTCGCCGTCGCGTCGGTGCTGCCCGTCGCTGCCGTCGTCGTGCTCGTCCCCGTGCCGCTCTCCGCGCCTCCGCCCGGTCCGCAAGCCGCCAGCCATACCACCACCCACACAGACGCTCGCCACATTCGCAGAGCTTGTGATGGTTCGCGGGCCCTCCGCAACCCGTCGGCCGCCGCACCTGGAGTGCGGCCGCGGACGCGCGGGGGTTCGTGTGGCGGGTTAGATGTTGAAGTACTTCGCGTCAGGGTGGTGGACCACGATCGCGCTGGTCGACTGCTCCGGCACGAGCTGGAAGCCCTCGTCGGTGAGGGTCACGCCGATCTGCTCCGTCCGCAGCAGCTTGCACAGGTGGACCTGGTCCTCGAGGCGGGGGCAGGCGGGGTAGCCGAAGCTGTAGCGCGAGCCCTGGTAGCGCTGCTTGAAGAGGCCGGCGACGTCGGTGCTGTCGTCCTGGGCGATGTCCAGCTCGCGGCGGATCCGCTTGTGCCACAGCTCCGCGAGGCCCTCCGCGCCCTCGACCCCGAGGCCGTAGAAGTGGAGGTAGTCGTCGTAGCGGTTGGCCGAGAAGAGCTCCTGGCACACCTCGGTGGCGACCGCGCCCATCGTCACGCAGGTCAGCGCGATCACGTCGCGTTCGCCCGACCGGACGCCGCGGAAGTAGTCGGCGATGCAGAGGCGGCGCTTGTCGAGCTGACGCGGGAAGGTGATCCGCACCGGCGGCGCGCGGTCGTCCGGGTCGTAGATCAACAGGTCGTTGTGGTCGCTGTTGCAGGGGAAGTAGCCGTAGACGACCCGCGGCAGCAGGAGCTTCTCGGCGCTCGCCCGCTCGCACCACATGCGGAACTTCGGCTCCACTGTGCGCGCGAGCAGCTCCTCGTACTCGGCCTCGTCGAGCTTGCCGCGGCGGTACTGCCACTGGCCGACGAAGAGCGCCTTCTTGTTGACGTAGCGGAAGATCTCGCCGAGCTGCAGCTCCTCCGGGCCGACCACGCGCGCGCCCCAGAAGGGCGGCTTCGGGATCCGGGTCGCCGGCGGGACCTCGCTCTTCACGTAGGTGTCCATCGCCTTGCGCAGGTGCGCGTCCCACTCCTCCTGGGTCGTCTGGCGGTAGGCCTTGATCCGCTTCGGGCTGGTCAAGGCGATCTTCTCCTGCGGGACGTGCCCGCACAGCTCGTCCATCAGCGCGAGCCCCTCGAAGGCGTCCTTGGCGTAGAAGACCCGCGCCCGCGGGCACACCTGGCGCTGCGGCTGCGTCGCGTCCGCGGCCCCCTCCGCGAGGTCCTCGTCGCGGCCGGTGTACGCGTTCTGCAGGTTGTGCTCGACGTAGCCGCGCGTCAGCGCCGCGCCGCCGCAGACCACCGGCATCGCGAGCCCGAGCTCGCGCATGCGCTCGAGGTTCTCCTTCATGATCACCGTCGACTTCACGAGCAGCCCGCTCATCCCGATCACGTCCGGGCGGTGCTCCGCGGCGGCGGCGAGGATCTGCTCGATCGTCTGCTTGATCCCGAGGTTGACGACCTTGTAGCCGTTGTTGCTGAGGATGATGTCGACCAGGTTCTTGCCGATGTCGTGGACGTCGCCCTTGACCGTGGCGAG
>CAZMML010000112.1:0-8392 GCA_964567335.1 uncultured Nannocystis sp.
CTTCGGGCCCCGCGTGCTCGCGGATCGATATGTAGCGGCGGCGGCACTAGGGCAGCGCCAGCACGCTGTTGCCGAGGTTCGCGGCGAAGCGGTCCATCATCCGCTGCGGCACCGTGTTGGAGTTGGTGTCCATCACCGTGCCCGTGCCCACGGGGCTGCGGCTGGGGCAGTTCGAGTCGGAGTACTCGTCGACCAGCCCGTGCATGTGCCCGAACTCGTGCGACGCGACCGCCCCTGTGTCCTGGTCGTCCCAGGTCAGCATGTTGCTGCGGTTCGACCCGGCGCGGACGCGCACCGTGTGGTGCTGGTTGCTCGTCACCCACTGCACCTCGAAGGTGAGCGGGCAGGTGAACTCGCGGCCGCCGCCGACCCCCCAGCGGGAGCTCCACGTCCCGACGATCCCGCTCTGCCACGTCGTCTGCAGGTTGGTCATCGTCTGCGCCGAGATCCCCGCGTCGGGGTTCAGGCGGATCCGGATCACCACGTGCGACCACGTCTGCTGGAACGCCGCCGTCCAGCCGTACACGCACTCGCTCACGGTGAACGAGTGCTCCTTGCGCGCGAGCGCCACCAGCCGCGCCCGCAGCGAGGGCGTCGAGCCCCCGCCGAGGAAGGTCGGGCGCACGAGCACGCCGCCCCCCACGTTGCAGTATCTCCGTGCGATCCCACGTACGCTGAGCATGTCTGCCTCCTCTCAGGGCCTCCGCAGCCGGCGGGCGAGCGCGGTGAAGTCGCCGAGCGTCTTGGCGGCGCGCGGCGAGACCGTCTTCTGTTGATCCTTCCGCTCCTCCTCGTCCGCGAGGTAAAAGAGCGTCTCTTTCTCGCCGCCGATCTCGATCGTCACCGAGCCGACCAACGAGTCGGGCAGGAACCTCGCGGTCTGCCGGGTGAAGAGCTCGGCCCCGTCGTCCGCGAGGCGACGGACCAGGTCATGCGTGTCGGCCGGCACGAGCGCCCGGGCCACCGGGGTGGTCATCGCGCCGCGCTCGAGCCAGCGCACCTTCGCCTGGCCGAGGTCGGGGCCGGAGAGCACGAGCTCTTCCTCCTCCCGGCGCTCGCCCGGAGCCCCGCCCGCGACCCGGTGCGTGATCGTGATCCCCCCCAGCGCGCCGCGCTGGAGCTGATCACGGAGCTTCAGGATGATGGGTGGTGTCGTCATCGTCCGATCCTCCTTCGCCTCACTGAAGCGCGACCAGCACCGGGATCAGGCCGCAGCCGGACGCCAGCGGACGCAGCGCCTTGCCGAGCACCGCCCCGAGGGCGCGCTGCGGGTCGGCCTTCATCGCGTGCCCCGGCGTGTCCGACGTCGTCAGCAGATCGCCGACCGCCACCGGCGCCGTCGTCGCGTCGACCTTGCAGTACACCTTGCCGACCAGCGCCAGCGTCACCCGGTCGCGGCTCTCCGCCTGCTTGTCGAGCACCAGCGCCGGCTTGAACGCGCCCGCCCCCGAGACCACCCCCGCGACGCGCGTGTCATACGCGCGCGTCGACGTGGTGACCTCCCCCTCGTCGCCGATCACCACCACCGTGCCGGGCTCGATCACCTCGTCGGCGACCGCCTGGAACTGCTCCCCCACGTCGGCGTTCGGCAGGGCGATGTCGCCGGTGACGATCATGTTGCCATTGACGTGCAGCCGCGCCTGCGGGTTGCCGACCCCGAGGCCGACGTTGCCCGTCGGCCCGTGGACCACGACCTGGGCCCACAGGTCGCTCCCCTGCGCGGTGCGGTAGCCGATCTCGAGGCGGTTCCGCTCGGGCGCCCCCTGGCCGACGTTCGAGTTGCCCCACGGGTTGTGGATATGGAACCCGCCGCCGCCGCCCGTGTCGCGCTCCTGGCGGAGGAAGAGCCAGTCTCCCCACGCCGAGCTCACCTCGAGCCGAGCTCGGGGCGCCGCCGTCCCGATCCCGACGTTCCCGGAGGGACCGTGGAGCACGAACTGGCCCCAGAGGTCCCGACCCTCCGCGGTACGGTACGCGATCTCGAGGCGGTTGCGGTCGCCCGCCCCCTGACCGACGTTCGAGTTGCCCCACGGGTTGTGCACATGAAACCCCCCGCCGCCCTGCTGGTCGCGCTCCTGGGCCAGGAAGAGCCAGTCCGACCAGGCACGGGTGATCTTCACCGTGTCATTGAAGTCCGTCATGACGATACAACTATTGGGTCCCCTTTCAGAGGTCAACGCTCCGTCCCAGCAACCTTTGCTGCGACGCCCGCCGAGCCCTCGCAAGATCCGCGGCCTGCGCCCTCTCGCCGCGGTCTCGAGGGCGTCGTCGTTCGTGCCTTCCCTTTCGACCAGGTTCACCGCCCTCGACGCCGCCCTCGAGGACGGCCGCGCCCGCGAGCCGCGCGCGCCGGGGCTCCTCCGCTCGTCCTGGCGCGCATCGCCGCCCCGCCCCTTGACGCCCGCCCGTCCGCCGCGAAAAGCTCGCGACATGGCCCCCACCGCCCCGCTCCGCGCCGCCCTCGCGTGCTCGCTGGTCCTCGCCTGCTACCACGGCGTCGATCCGGGCGAGGGCCCCGCGAGCGCCACCGACGGCAGCAGCTCCACCCTCTCGACCTCCAGCGGCTCCACGCTCTCGACCTCCAGCAGCGCCGCCGCGACCTCGGCCCTGACCGACACCGGCCCCGAGGGCAGCTCGACCGCGGGCGTGCTCGACACCGGCGATCCCACCCAGGCCGGCACCTCCACGGGCCCCGGCACCTCCACGGACCCCGGCACCTCCACCGACCCGAGCACCACCCAGGCGGACACCGGCTCCTCCTCGTCGACCACCTCCACGACCACGACGACCGGAGATCCGCCGCCGCCGGACGAGACCGCGATGATCTGTCAGCGCTGGAAGGACGACCGGGCCAACCTCTCCGAGGGCGCGTGGAGCGGCAACGCCGCCGGGTGCGATCCTGGCGACATCGCCGCGCCTGGGCGCGACAACACCCGCAAGCTCGTCAACCTCTACCGCTTCCTCGCCGGGCTCCCGCCCGTCACCGAGGAGCCGACGTGGAGCACCAAGGCCCAGGCCTGCGCGCTGATGATGCACGCCAACATGCAGCTGTCGCACTCGCCGCCGATGAACTGGAAGTGCTACAGCGCCGCCGGCGCCGAGGCCGCCGGCAAGAGCAACATCGCCACCACCCCCGCCGTCGCCGCCATCGACCTCTACATGGCCGACTTCGGCAACCCCACCACCCTCGGTCACCGCCGCTGGATCCTCTCCAACAGCCTGAGCAGCATCGGCATCGGCTCCACCTCCTCGTACTCCTGCCTGTGGGTGATCGGCGGCCAGGGCGACGCCGGCGCCGCCTGGATCGCCTGGCCGCCCGAGGGGATCGTCCCCCTCGACGCCCTCGAGGTCGACCAGAGCGGCTGGACCGTCCAGAGCGACTCGATCGACCTCGGCCCCGCCCAGGTCAAGATCACCGAGGGCGGCGTCGACAAACCCGTCAAGGTCACCGCCCTCCTCGGCGGCTACGGCTCGCAGTCCGCGATCTCGATGATCCCGCAGGGCTGGACCACGCAGGCCGGCAAGACCTACACCGTCCAGGTCAGCGGCGTCACCCAGCCCTTCAGCTACGACGTCCAAGTCGTGCAATGCCCCTGATCCTGCACCTGTCCGGTCCGACAGATCCGGAATCGGGCCGCGCGTGATCGAAGGCGCGCCGCGCCGAGCCGCGCCCGCGGGGCGCCGACTCCGAGATCTCTCGCTCTGACCTCGTGCGCTTGGCTGTCGCGGCGAGCCTCCGCGCGCGGGCGCCCTGGGCGCCCGCACACCCCCGCACACGCCCCCGAGAAGACGCGTCCTTGGGGCCGCTCGCGCCGCCGCGCCGCGCGCCGCCACGCCCCGCGCGAACGCGCCGCGCGGAGCTCGACCTTGTCGCCGGCCCGCGGCGAGCGGCAGCGTTTGCGCTGGAGCCGACGCTCCCGCTCGCAGTGATCGCCGACGTCCTGACCTTCCTCCGCCGTCACCTCGACGAGCGCCTGCGGATCGCACGCGGCGGCTCGCAGGACGACGCCGTCGGTGATCGCGTCATCTTCCTCGAGGGCGACAAGATGGAGCCGCTCAGCTTCCCGCTCGGCGCCGTCTCCTTGCTCCTGATCAACCTCGAGGAGGAGCGGACCCTGCGGGGCCCGGATCCGCGGGTCCGGATCGCGGAGGACGGCACCCGGCTGCGCGTCCAGCCCGACATCCGGCTGATCCTCTACGTCCTCTTCGTCGCCCGCTTCAAGCGCTACGAGGTCGCCTGGGAGCACCTCTCCGCGATCCTGGAGCACCTCCAGAGCAACCCCGTCTTCGACCCCGGCTCCGCCCCCGACCTCCCGGCCGGCGTCGAGAAGCTCGTGCTCGAGCTCGTCACCCTCAGCTTCGCCGAGCAGAACGAGGTGTGGAGCTCCCTGAGGATCACCCACCACCCCTCCTTGCTCTACCGCGTCAAGCTCCTCGCCCTCCGCGACCCGCACCCGCTCCCGAGCACCCCGGCCGCCGACCTCGACCTCGACCTCCGGAGGCGCCCGTGACCTACCGCCGCCTCTTCGACCTCGAGCTCCGGCACGAGTGGTTCGCTGGCGGTCCTTGCCCCGACCTCCGGATCGGCCCCTCGCCCGCGGGGGCCCGCGCCCTCGCCCGCCACCGGCTCCTCGCCCGGCAGCGGCCCGGCGGCCTCGAGGTCCTCGCCCCCCTCGGCCCCGGAGACGCCCCCTTGATCGCGCTCGACGGCCTCACGCTCCACCTCCAGGTCGAGGCCGGCGGCGACTTCTTCGACTACAGCGCCCCCGAGACCTGGCCCACCGGCCAGCTCCCGGTCTACCGCAACGAGCCCGACCGCAGCCTCACCCTCCACGCCGCCGCGCGCGTGCCGGGCGTCGCCGCCGCGATCGAGATCGGCGCGATCGCCCCCGCCTGGCTCGAGGTCCCGCCGGCCTTCCGCGCCACCCTCCCCGCGCGCAGCCCCTACTGGGTCTACTACCTCTTCACCGCCCGCACCGGCGACCTCGCGCCGCTGATCGTCGACGGAGACCTCCAGCGGGGCCTCGCCTTTCAGCGCGACGCGCTGACCCCCGAGCTCCTCGCCGACGACCCCCTCGCGGCCCGGCTCGCCGCCCGCCACCCCGGGCGCCGCGCGCACCGCTTCACCTCCGCCCAGCCGATCCCCTGCCGCCGCGACCCGCTGCGACAGCTGGGCCTCCACCTCGGAGACGAGCAGCTCGTCCGCGACCTGCCGAGCCCCGACATCCGCCACCACGCGGCCCACAAGGTCGCGCCCGAGGGGGTCCCGCAAGACTCCCTGGTCCGCGTCCTCGAGTACTGACCACCCACCCTGAGCACCGCCATGTACAAGACTCCAGGCGTCTACGTAGAAGAGATCTCGACCCTCCCGCCCTCCGTCGCCGAGGTCGCCACCGCGATCCCGGCCTTCCTCGGCTTCACCGAGAAGGGCCACTCGAACGCGGTCGAGATCGCCGAGATCAGCACCCTCCTCGAGTTCGAGCAGCGCTTCGGCCGCGCCCCCGCGACCGCCTTCGAGGTCGCGGCCGACGACAGCATCACCCCGGCCGGCCCGATCCTCCCCGACCGCTCGCTCCACCCGGCCATCAGCCTCTACTTCAAGAACGGCGGCGGCCGCTGCTACGTCGTCTCGATCGGCCGCTTCGGCGACGAGGTCAAGGCGGACAAGTTCACCGCCGGCCTGAACGCCCTCGAGCGCGAGGACGAGCCGACCCTGATCGTCATGCCGGAGCTCGTCGGCCTCGCCCAGGCCGACTTCGACAGCGTCGGGCAGCAGGCGCTCGCGCAGTGCAAGAAGCTCGGCGACCGCTTCGCCATCCTCGACGTCCGCGCCGGCGACGTCGACGCCTTCCGCACCGGCATCGGCACCGACGCGCTCGCCTACGGCGCCGCCTACCACCCCTACCTGCTCACCGCCCTGAGCCCGCGCTACGACGAGGCGCAGGTCACCGTGGCCACCACGACCACCCCGACCACCCTCGCCGCGCTCGCGACCACCGACACCGGCCGCTACAACAAGCTCAAGCGCGCGCTCGCCGAGCAGCGCCTCGTGCTCCCGCCGAGCGCCGCGATCGCCGGCGTCTACGCCCGCGTCGACCGCGACCGCGGCGTGTGGAAGGCGCCCGCGAACGTCAGCGTCGCCTCCGTGATCGGCCCCAAGGTCCAGATCACCCACGCCCAGCAGGAGGACCTGAACGTCGACGCGACCTCCGGCAAGTCGATCAACGCCATCCGCGCCTTCGCGGGCAAGGGCACGCTCGTGTGGGGCGCGCGGACCCTCGCCGGCAACGACAACGAGTGGCGCTACGTCCCCGTGCGGCGGCTCTTCATCACCATCGAGGAGTCCTCGCGCAAGGCCACCTCCTTCGCCGTCTTCGAGCCCAACGACGCCACCACCTGGCTCAAGGTCAAGGGCGTCCTCGAGAACTACCTCCACGGCCTGTGGGAGCGCGGCGCGCTGCAGGGCGCCGCCCCGGCGGAGGCCTTCTACGTCAACGTCGGCCTCGGCCGGACCATGACCTCGCAGGACATCCTCGAGGGCCGGATGATCGTCGAGATCGGCGTCGCCGCCGTGCGCCCGGCCGAGTTCATCGTCCTGCGCTTCTCCCACAAGCTCGCCGGCGCCTAGCGCCCGCCCCTCCCAACCTTCTAACCGAGAGTACGCGCCATGGCAGTCAGCAAGGAAACCATCAAGACCGAGTACCCGATCCCCGTCTACAACTACCGCGTCGAGATCGGCGACGAAGCGGTGTCCTTCTCGGAGGTCTCTGGCCTCAACATCGGCTACGAGTCCACGATCTACAAGGAGAGCCCGACCGCCGGGGGCGCCCCCGGGCCGCGGGTCTTCCAGGTCCCCGCCCAGCACACCCAGCCGACGATCACCCTCAAGAAGGGCATCGTCCGCAAGGTCAGCATCAAGGCGCTCTACGACTGGATCAAGACGGTCCAGATCAACCAGATCGAGAAGAAGGACATCTTCGTCCGCCTCTGCGACGAGAAGGGCGAGGCGGTCGTCTCGTGGAAGGTCAGCAACGCCTTCCCGACCAAGCTCGACGCGCCGACCTTCGACGCCAAGTCGAACGACGCCGCGATCCAGAGCATGGAGCTCAAGGCCGACTTCGTCACCCTCGAGGAGAGCTGAGCGGGTGGCGCACACGCGGGCGGAGCAGCGCGCCAGCCACCCGCTGGCGGCGTACAACTTCCGGGTCCAGGTCGAAGGCGCGGCGATGCGATTTTCCCGCGTCTCCGGCCTGCAGCGCGAGCTGCACGCCGTCACCTACCGCCACGGGCTCTCCTTCCTCGACGGCGAGCAGCTCTTCAAGTACCACCTCGACAAGTTCTTCCCGATCACCTTCGAGCGCGGCGTCGTCATCGGCGCCCGCGAGCTCCACACCTGGCTCGAGGAGCGGGACCCCCGCGCCCTCGAGATAAGCCTCTGCGACGAGCGCGGCGTCCCGGTCCTCGGCTGGCGGGTCGCCCGCGCCTTCGCCGTCAAGCTCAGCGCCTCGACCTTCGACGCCCGCACCAACGAGGTCGCCGTCGAGACCCTCGAGGTGCGCGCCGCCGGCATCACCCTCGTCCACCACGGGTAGACCATGGTCGACATCCCCACCCTCAACCGCCTCACCGGCCCGCCGCTCGGGTTCCGCTTCGCCGTCTTCTTCTTCGCCGGCGGCGTCCTCCCGAACCCGCTCGACATCCTCTTCTCCCGCGTCTCCGGCCTCAGCGCCACCATCGACCTCGCCCCGCTCGCCGAGGGCGGGCAGAACCTCTACACCCACCGGCTGCCGCGCCGGGTCGGCTACGGCAACCTCGTCCTCGAGCGCGGCATGGTCATCGGCTCCCCGATCGGCGTCGAGTTCAACGCCGCGATGAGCCTCTTCAAGTTCGCGCCGAGCAACGTCATGGTCACGCTCCTCAGCGAGGACGCGGCGCCGATCTCCGCCTGGCTCTTCGTCAAGGCCTTCCCGGTCCGCTGGGCGACCTCGGACCTCAACGCCAGCGAGGAGCGCCTCGTCATCGAGACCCTCGAGCTCGCCTACACCCGCATGCAGGTGATCCGGATCTAGCCATGCCGATCGAGATCCGCGAGCTCGTCATCCGCGCCGTCGTCGACGGCCGCCCCGCCGCGCCCGCGCCCGGGCTCCCCGCCCCCGCCCCCGCGCAACCCGCCACCCCGGCCCCCGACCTCGACGCCCTCGTCGCCCGCTGCGTCCGCGACGTCCTGCGCGAGCTCCGGCGGAGCCGCGAGCGCTGAGGCCCCATGTCCCTCCCCAACCCCTTCAAGCTCGCCAAGCTCACCATCGCCGCCTACTCCAAGGTCGCGCGCGGCGTCGGCGACAAGGTCGGCGAGCTCGTCGTCCCCTTCCACCCCGACACCCGCAGCACCCGC
>CAZMML010000113.1:0-8388 GCA_964567335.1 uncultured Nannocystis sp.
ACCATGTCCTGCACGTCGCCCGCGAGCACGCCGGCCTGGACCGCGGCGCCGAGGCCGACGACCTCGTCCGGGTTGACGCTGCGGTTCGGCTCCTTGTTGAAGAAGTCCTTGACGTAGCGCTGGACCATCGGGATGCGCGTCGAGCCGCCGACCAGCAGCACCTCGTCGATGTCCGCCGGCGACTTCTTGGCGTCGGCGAGCGCCTTGCGGACCGGCTCGATGGTCTTCTTGACCAGGTCCTCGACCATCGCCTCGAACTTGGCGCGCGAGAGCCGGATCTGCAGGTGCTTCGGGCCGGTCGCGTCCGCGGTCAGGAAGGGCAGGTTGATCTCGGTCTCGACCGCCTGCGACAGCTCGATCTTCGCCTTCTCCGCGGCCTCCTTGAGCCGCTGGATCACCAGCTTGTCGCCGCTGACGTCGATCCCGTTCTCCTTCTTGAACTCCGCGAGGAGCCACTTGATGATCCGGTCGTCGAAGTCGTCGCCGCCGAGGTGCGTGTCGCCGTTGGTCGAGAGCACCTCGACCACGTTCTCCGCGACCTCGAGGATCGAGATGTCGAAGGTGCCGCCGCCGAGGTCATAGACCGCGATGGTCTGCTCCTTGCTCCCCTTGCCCTTGCCGAGGCCGTAGGCGAGCGCCGCCGCGGTCGGCTCGTTGACGATGCGCTTCACGTCGAGGCCCGCGATCCGGCCGGCGTCCTTGGTCGCCTGGCGCTGGGCGTCGTTGAAGTAGGCCGGGACCGTGATGACCGCCTCGTTGACGCTCTCGCCGAGGTAGTCCTCCGCGGCCTTCTTGAGCTTCATCAGGATCCGCGCGCTGATCTCCGGCGGCGGGTAGAGCTTCTCGCGGATCGAGATGTGGGCGTCGCCGTTGGACGCGCGCGCCACCTTGTAGGGGACCCGCGCGATCTCGTGCTTGGCGCCGTCGAAGCTCATGCCCATGAAGCGCTTCACCGAGTACACCGTGTTCTCGGGGTTGGTGATCGCCTGGCGCCGCGCCTGCTGGCCGACAAGGACGTTGCCGTTCTTCTCGAAGGCCACCACCGAAGGCGTCGTGCGGCCGCCCTCTTCGTTCGCGATGACCTTGGGCTCGTTGCCCTCCATGACGCAGACCACGGAGTTGGTCGTCCCCAGGTCGATACCGATGATCTTGCCCATTGCTGCTGGTCCTTTCCCTTGAATCTCGGCGGGCAGGGTAAGACCGGCCCTTCACCTGTCAATCCGCCCGCCCCGCACAAAAAACGCTGGGCGGCTCACGTCGCCGCGGAGGCCGGCGCCTCCCCGCGCGCATCCGGGGCGGCGGCGGCGTCCTTGGGCGCCTCCGGGGCCTCCGCCGGCGTCGGCACGAGCGGGCGCTCGAACACGTGCTCGGCGACGTCGTGGACGTTCTTCGCGTACACGATCGTCATCTCCTGCCGGATCTCCTCCGGCACGTCGACGACGTCCTTCTGGTTGCGCTCCGGCAGGATCACCCGCTTGATGCCCGCCCGGTGGGCCGCCAGCATCTTCTCCTTGATCCCGCCGACCGGCAGCACCAGGCCGCGGAGCGTGATCTCGCCGGTCATCGCCACATCCGGGCGGACGCAGGCGCCGGTCAGGAGGGACGTGATCGCGGCGAAGAGGGCCACGCCCGCCGAGGGGCCGTCCTTCGGGATCCCCCCCGCCGGCACGTGCACGTGCACGTCCATGTCGGCGAGGCTCGTCTTGTCGATGCCGAGGCCCGGCAGGTGGCTCTTGACGTAGCTCATCGCCGCCTGCGCCGACTCCTTCATCACGTCGCCGAGCTGGCCGGTGAGCATCAGCTTCTCCTTGCCCGGCATCCGCGACGCCTCGACGAACATGATCTCGCCGCCGACCGCCGTCCACGCCAGGCCGGTCGCCACGCCCGGCTCCGCCGTCCGCTCCGCCATCTCCGGCTGGAACTTCTGCGGCCCGAGGTAGTCCGGCACGACCTCCTTCGAGATCACCACCTCGCCGGTGACCTCGCCCTCGACGACCTTCACCGCGACCCCGCGGATCACCGAGCTGATCTCGCGCTCGAGGTTGCGGACGCCCGCCTCGTGCGTGTAGCTGTCGATCATCTCGAGCAGCGCGTCGTCGGTGAAGGTCACCTTGACGTCGGTCTTGTCGAGGCCGTGCTCGCCGATCTGCTTCGGCAGCAGGAAGCGCTTGGCGATCGCCAGCGACTCCTGCCGCGTGTAACCGGGGAGGCGCAGGATCTCGAGCCGGTCCTTCAGCGCCGCCGGGATCGGGTCGAGGATGTTCGCGGTGGCGATGAACATCACCCGCGAGAGGTCGAAGGGCACCTCGAGGTAGTGGTCGCTGAAGGACCAGTTCTGCTCCGGGTCGAGCACCTCGAGCAGCGCCGAGCCTGGGTCGCCGCGGAAGTCGTGGCCGAGCTTGTCGATCTCGTCGAGCATCATCACCGGGTTGTTGGTCCCGGCGCGCTTGACCCCCTGGATGATCCGCCCAGGCAGCGAGCCGACGTAGGTCCGCCGGTGCCCGCGGATCTCCGCCTCGTCGCGGACCCCGCCGAGGCTGATCCGCACGAACTTGCGCCCGATCGCGCGGGCGATGCTCTTGCCGAGCGAGGTCTTGCCGACCCCCGGCGGCCCGAGCAGGCACAGGATCGGCCCCTTCTTGCTCGCGTTGAGCTTGAGGACCGCCATGTACTCCAAGATCCGCTTCTTGACCTTCTCGAGGTCGTAGTGGTCCTCGTTGAGCACCTCGCGGACCTTGCCGATGTCGAGCTGGTCCTCGCTGGAGAGCGACCACGGGAGGTCGACCAGCCACTCGAGGTAGGTCCGCGTCACCGTGTACTCGGCGCTCGAGGGCTGCATCGCCTTGAGGCGGTCGAGCTGCTTGCGCGCGACCTTCTCCGCCTCCTCCGGCATCTTGGCCTCGGCGATCTTCTTCTGGAACTCCTCCGCGTCGCCGGCCTCGTCGTCGATCTCGCCGAGCTCGCCCTTGATCGCCTTGAGCTGCTGGCGCAGCACGTACTCGCGCTGCGAGTGCCCCATCTCCTCCTGCACCTGCGAGTTGATGCGCTCGCGGACCTTGAGGATCTCGAGCTGCCGCGTCAGCAGCATCAGCACCTTGCGCAGGCGCTCGGGCACGTTGTTGGCCGCCAGCACCTCCTGCTTCTCCGACGCCTCGATGTCGAGGTTGCTGATCACGAGGTCGCCGACCTGGCTTGGGTCGCTAACGCTGTCGAGCAGCGCCGCCGCCTCGCGGGGCAGCTCGGGCACCAGCGCGATCAGCCGCTTGGCCGTCTCCTTGATGCTCTGGACCAGCGCCGCCGCCTCGACGTCCTCGCCCTCGAGATCCGGCAGCTCCTCCACGCGCGCGCGCAGGAAGGGCTCGACCGCGACGACCCGGTCGATCGAGATCCGCATCACCCCCTGCAGGATGACGCTGTAGTTGTCCTTCGCGAGCTTGATGACCTTGAGGATCCGCGCGGCGCAGCCGACCGCGTGCAGGTCGGACTCGGTCGGCTCCTCGACCCGCGCCTCGCGCTGGGTGACGATGCCGATGATCGGGCGCTCGTTGGCGATCGCCTCCTCGATCAGCTTGACCGACTTCGGCCGCCCCACGTCGATCGGGATGATCGACCCCGGGAAGAGCACCGAGTTGCGCAGCGGCAGGAGCGAGATGACCTCCGGCAGGTCAGGCGGCTCGTCGTTGCGACCAGCGGGCGTATGGATGGTGTTCTCGGTCACAATAGTGCGGGGAACGTAACACTCGGGCCTAGCCTGTCAACCACGCGCCGCCCCGCTCCGCGCGCGCGAGCAATAGGCCGAGCGCGCCGCGATAAATCGGCGCCGCCGCGGTGTTATAGTCGCAGGGCTTGCGTCCTTTCCTGCTCATCGTCCAGGCCGGGCCCGATCGCGGCCGCCAGGTCGAACTCGGCGACGCACCGCTGACCATCGGGCGCGGGCAGGGCGAGGGCCTACAGCTCAGCGACGGAGCGGTCTCGCGCCACCACATCAGCGTCCAGCTCGACCGCGCCGCCGGCCGCCTCCGCGTGGTCGAGGTCGCCGGCGTCAACCCGGTGTGGAGCGTCGCGCAGGGCCAGCGCGTGGCCCTGCGCGCGGGCCACGAGCTCGCCCCCGGCGCCGCGATCACGCTCGGCAATTCGACCCTCAGCTTCGCCGCCGGGGAGGCCGCGCCCGCCCCGCGCGCGACCGTCGAGCTCGACGCCGCGAGCGCGATCTCCAGCTCGGACAAGAACCGCCTCGCGGCCCTCGCGGTCCTCGGCGACAAGCTCGCGCGCTGCGGCTCGCTCCCGGCCGTCTTCCGCGCGGCGACCGCGTGGGCGCTCGGCGCCCTGCCCGCGACCCGCGCCCTGCTCCTCAGCCCCGACGGGCGCGACATCCTCGGCAGCGCCAGCACCGGCCCCGAGGAGCTCGCCCTCTCCCCCGCCCTGCTCGCGCGGGTGATCCGCGAGCGGCGCGGCTTCCTCCTCCGCGACGTCCTCGCCGAGCCCGACCTCGCCGACCGCCGCAGCGTCCAGATCCGCGGGATCGTCGGGGCCATGGCCGCCCCCGCCGAAGGCCTGATCTTCTACGCCGAGTGGGGCGCCGCCGAGGCCCTACGCGCCGTCCACGACGAGCAGGCCCTGCTCCTCCTCGTGTGCGCCGCCCAGCTCGTCAGCGCCAGCGGTGACAGCGCGCGCGAGCGTCAGCAGCTCTCGGCCGCGGCGAAGTTGTCTCATCGGCCAGGTTCCACCCACTCCGAGATCATCGGCCGCTCGCCCCCGATCCAGCGCCTCCACGTGTTCCTCGAGCGCGTCGCCGCCACCGCGTCGACCGTCCTCCTGTACGGCGAGAGCGGCACCGGCAAGGAGCTCGCGGCCGGCATGCTGCACGCCCTCTCGCCCCGGGCGGCCCGCCCCTTCGTCGCCATCAACTGCGCCGCGATCCCCGAGCAGCTCCTCGAGAGCGAGCTCTTCGGCCACGAGAAGGGCGCCTTCACCGGCGCCGTCAGCCAGCACGACGGCGTCTTCCTGCGCGCCCACAGCGGCACCCTCTTCATGGACGAGGTCGGCGAGCTCAGCCCCTCCGCCCAGGCGCGCATGCTCCGCGTCCTCGAGAACCGGACCCTGACGCGCGTCGGCGGCACCAAGGAGCTCACGATCGACGTCCGCCTCGTCGCCGCCACCCACCGCAACCTCCAGCAGATGGTCGAGGCCGGCAAGTTCCGCGAGGACCTGCTCTACCGCCTCAGCGTGATCCAGACGAGCCTCCCGCCGCTGCGCGAGCGCCAGGGCGACATCCCCCTGCTGGTCGAGCACTTCGTGCGGATCTTCGGCGAGAGCCTCGGCCGCCGGATCGAGTCCGTCTCTCCGGCCGCCCTCGAGGCCCTCTCGCGCTACCGCTGGCCCGGCAACGTCCGCGAGCTCCGCAACGTCATCGAGCGCGCGCTCGTCCTCGGCGAGGGCCCGACCCTCGAGCTCGACGACCTCCCCCCCGAGCTCCTGCGCGCCGCGCCCGCCCGACCGACCGACGCCGCCCCCGACGCCCGCCTCGTCCGCCCCCTCGCCGAGCTCGAGCGCGACGCCATCGTCGCCGCGCTCGCCGCCACCGAGGGCAACAAGGCCCGGGCGGCCGCGCTTCTCGGCATCGATCGCACGACGCTCTACCGCAAGCTCAAGGATCTCGCGCTCGGGTGACCGCGCGTGTGTGAGCTTGCGCCGCACCTCGCGTGCAAAGATGCGCCGGCGCCCTGCGACCTCCCCTGGTGAGACGCAGCATCCACCGATCCATCCTCTTCATCTCTTTCTCCCTCGCCGCGTGCGCGGGCGGCCCGCTCCCCCGTGAGCTCGACCCCACCACGTCGGTCGGCGCCACGACGGACGCCTCGACGACGATCACCCGCACCGACCCCGCCCCGTGGAGCACCACGGGGTGGGGCGTGGGCCTCGATCTCCCGCCGATCGCGACCTCCACCGCCGACCCGACCACCGGCGCAGTCGCCAGTACGACCGCCGAAACGTCGACCGGCGCACAGGGCCCTGCCCTCGAGCTCGCCGCGCTGCGCGTGATCGAGGTCCTCGCCGACCCCGAGGGCAAGGACGGCGGCGGAGACAGCCCCGAGTTCGTCGAGCTCCTCCACGTCGGCCCGCACGAGATCTCCCTCGCCGGCCTCGTCCTCGCCGTGCGTGGTTGGCCGGAGCTCCGCGCGGGCGACCTCGGCCTCGCGGAGGCCACCCTCGCGCCAGGGCAGCGCCTCCTCCTCCAGCGCTACGCCAGCGGCGGCGACCTCCCGATCCCCGCGGTCATCCTCGAGGACGACGTGCTCCGCGTCGTCTTCGCGGACAGCGGCGGCCTGCGCAACAGCGACGGCGGCGTCCTCGTGCGCGATCCGCAGGGGAACCCCGGCGACCTCATGATCTACGGCGCCCCGCAACCTGAGCCCTGGGATGAGCCGGACATCTGGCTCGGTCCCCCCCTCGCGGCCGCCGCAAGCGGCAAGTCGCTCTGCCGACCCGATCCGCTGCTCGACACCGACACCCCGAGCGACTGGCAGACCTGCGATCCGACCCCGGGCACGCTGCCCGAGCCTCCCCCCGAGCCCGAGCCGCAGATCCCCGCCGACCTCGTGATCGTCGAGGTGCTCAGCAACCCGCCGGGTCCGGGCTCCCTGGAGAAGAACGCCGAGTTCGTCGAGGTCCTGAACCTCGGGCCAGGCGAGCTCGACCTCGCCGGCTGGACGATCCACGACTCCACCCTGCCCGAAGCGCCAGGCGGAGATCCCCTGCTCTATCACGGCGGCGACGGCGGCTGCGCCCCCGAGACCTGCCTCGCGCCTGGCCGCAAGGCCCTGCTCGTCGGCGACGCCTACCAGGGCCCGATCGGCGACGCCCTCGTCCTCAAGACCGACGACAGCGCGCTCGCCAACGCGGGCCTCGGCAACACCGAGGCGGTGGTCGTGCGCGACGCGGAGGGCCAGCTCCGCTCGAGCTACCGGGCCTGGCCCGACCCACTCGTCGCGCCCGACCCGGCGACGATGGAGGCCGCCCTGATCCGGGCCCCGGACGCACCGGACGACCCCTCGAGCTGGACCTTCGCCGCCCCTACCCCGGGGCTCTGAGACAGGCCGCAGCTCAGCAGCCAGAACACCACCAGCTTGGACGCCCCGAGGATCAGCAAGATCCTGTCCGAGGACGTCTCGCGGGCCGCCGGCAGCAGCGCGGCCGCCATGCTCAGTCCCCCCGACCCCGCCGGACCCGCCGCGTCGGTTGGGTCAGGTTGTCGCTGTCCTCGAGGTCGTAGAGGAGCTCGAGCTCGTCCTTGCCGAGATCGTCGCGTTCGCCACGGAGGGCCTCGCGCTGGAACTCTTCAAAGCTGGAAAAGGAGGTCCGGAAGAAGCTCATGCCCACCTTGTAGATCTTTATCCTACATGTAAGCAAGAAACCGACCTGCTCTCGCCCGGTGTCGAGCGGCGCAGGTCTGACCGTGGTAGGGAGTGCCCGCAGTGTCGAAGCCGTCCCCTCGTAGGCCGCGGATCGTCGCGGTCAGCAACCAGAAGGGCGGCGAGGGCAAGACGACCACCGCCGTCAACCTCGCCGCCAGCCTCGCCGCGGCCGAACGCAGCGTCCTCCTCGTCGATCTCGACCCCCAGGGGAACGCGAGCTCGTCCGTCGGCTATCCCCGCGGACAGGTCGACAAGGGCACCTACGAGCTCATGCTCGGCGCGGCCGCCCTCCGGGAGGTCGTGCACCCGACCGAGCTCCCGACCCTCCACGTGATCCCCGCGACCGCCGACCTCACCGGCGCGGAGATCGAGCTGGTCGCCGTGGAAGACCGCGAGACCGTCCTGCGCGACGCCCTCCGCCGCGCCGGCGAGCTCCCTTGGGACTTCGTGATCCTCGACTGTCCCCCCTCGCTCGGCCTCCTCACCCTCAACGCCCTCGTCGCCGCCGACACCGTCCTGATCCCGATGCAGGCCAAGTACTTCTCGCTCGAAGGCCTCGGCGCCCTCACCGGCACGATCGAGCGCGTGCGAGCCGCGCTCAACCCGGGCCTTACGATCGAGGGGATCGTGTTCTGCATGTTCGACCGGCGCACCAACCTCGCCCAGCAGGTCGTCTCCGAGGTCCGCCAGCACTTCGCCGACAAGGTCTTCGCCACCGCGATCCCGCCCAACGTCCGCCTCAGCGAGAGCCCGAGCCACGGCAAGCCCGCCCTGCTCTACGACATCGAGAGCAAGGGCGCGCGCGCCTACCTCGACCTCGCCCAGGAGCTCCTCACCCGCATCGAAGCGAGGCCCTCCGCGTGAACCTGCCGCGCCGCCCCCCAGCCCGCGGACGCGGCCTCGGGGCCCAGTTCCCGCCCGCCGCACCCCCCCCCCCCCCCCCCCCCCCCCCCCCGGGGGCCGGGGGGCGGCC
>CAZMML010000114.1:0-8377 GCA_964567335.1 uncultured Nannocystis sp.
TCCACGACGCGGGGCTCGGCTGCATCAAGGGCAGCCAGACCACCGAGGCCTACGTGGAGGACTGCGACCTGTCGCTGGCCGGCAAGGTGAACGGCCACCCCGCGCTCGACTTCGTCGGCGTCAACACGGGGCACATCGTCCGCAGCAAGTTCCACCAGACGCCCGGGGTGATGATCATGCTCAAGGGCGGGACCTCCGACCTGCTCTTCGCGTGGAACGAGGTCTACGACCAGACCGCGGTCGGCAACGCGCTGGCGCTCGGGCAGTCGACCGGGCCGCAGTTCTTCTTCCCGATCGACTCGGCCTTCGAGGGCCTGCGGATCGTGGCCTTCGCCAACCTGCTGCACGACCTCGTCGGCCCGCCGGTCGCGTTCGAGGGGTGCAAGGACTGCGCGGCGGTCCACAACACGATCTGGAACTGCACGGGCCCGCAGCTGGTCCGCTTCCTCCCGGGCGCGGCGGGCGAGCAGTCGGGGGCGACGGTGTCGCTCTCGGAGGGCTGCCGCTTCGCCGGCAACGTCGTGGTCGGGGGGCAGGAGGGCGGCGCGTCGCTCAACGCCGACGACGGCAACGTCGGGCCGAACAACGTCATCGACCACAACGTGTTCTTCAAGCCGGGCTCGCTCAACTGGTGGGGGATCATCCCGCAGGACATGATGACCTCGACCTACGACCAGGACCCAATGATCGGCCCCGGCGGCGTCCCCGGGGTGCCGGCGCTGGTCGACGGCAAGGGCCCGACGGACCTCGGCGGGCTGCCCTTCGCCGACCGCTTCGTCCGCGACTTCGCGGGGGCCTGCCTCGACGCGCCGAGCGACATCGGCGCGATCGTCGTCCCCTGAGGTGGTGCCGGCGAAGAGTCGCCGCGCTCCCTTCTCAAGATCCGGGGTGCTCGCGCTCGACCTGGCGGCAGGCCCTGGCGGCGGTCTCCGCGGCCTCGTCGGGCTCGACGCCGACGAGGTCGATCCACTCGCGCGGGTCGAGGCAATAGGTGCTGCGGCGCTCGATCTCGCGGCGCAGGGCGTCCGGGGAGAAGAGGGTCCAGTAGCGGAGCACGCCGTGGCGATCGAGCGCCCACAAGGTGTCGCCCGCGCGGCTCGTGCCGACCTGCCAGAGGTCCTCGGGGACCTCGACCACCACCGTCTGCGCGTCGTCGACGAGGCCGCGCCAGGCGATCAGCCGGCCCGCCCAGTCGGCGCTGACGAGGGTCGATCCGTCGGCCGAGAAGCTCAGCGCCGCGATCGCCTCGCGGTGGCGCTTCAGCTCGCGGAGCTGGGTGACGCGGCGGTCCGGTCCGATCTCGGCGAGGGCGAGGGTCCCGGCCTCGTTGCCCAGGGCGAGCCGGCGACCCGCGGGCGCGAACGCGGCGAGGTTGGGGCGCAGCGCCTTCAGGGCGTCGGCGCCAGGGATCAGGGCGCCGGTCTGCGCGTCGAGCAATTCGACCTGGTCGCGCAGAGGATCGCTCTGGCGCCGGGCGGCGAGGATCTCGCCGCCCGGATCGACATCGACGACGCTGTAGTAGTCGGAGAAGTTGAAGCTGGTGAGGACCTTCGGCGCGGCGCCGCCGACGTCGACGCGCTTCAGGCTCGTCTCGTCGAGGAGGAAGGCGGTGGCGCCGTCGATCGTCGCGGCGACCAGTTGACCGCCGAGCTCGTCCGGGAGCGGGAGGACCCTGGCGTCGATCCGCTCGTCGCCAGGGGTGAACACGGCGAGCGAGCGGGCGCCGCGGAGGGTGTCGATGGCGAGGACCGCCCCCGCCGTGGACACGACCTGAGGGGGCGCTGCGGCCGGATCGCGCGGGAGCGACGCGGTCTTCGGCTCGGGCAGGCGCGGGAGCTCGCCCGGACGCAGGGGCCACAGCTCGAGGCGGAGCTCCTCGCCCGGGCCTAGCGCGACGATCCGGTCGCTCCCTGGCTGCAGGCGCGGGACGTAATAATCCTCGAAGGAGGCCCAGCGCCGGTCGAGGGTGGTCAGGTGGGAGGGCGGCGCGAGCCAGCGCCAGGCGCGGCCGGAGCTGTCGACGAGGGCGACGTCGGTCCGGGTCGCGGGATCGCGGGCCGCCTGTTCGGCGCGCGGGTCGGTCGCCACCGCCCTTTGGCCGGCGTCCGGCCCGCGGAGGTGGCGGACGAGGGTGAGGGTGTCGGGGGTGAAGACCCGGACCTCGTCCTTGCAGGCGAGCATCGCGGTGTCGCCGAACTGCGCGAGGTTCATGCAGTCGAAGGGGATCCGCTGACAGGCCGGGGGGGGCGGGGTGCTGCCGTCCTGGGGGGTGTCGAAGGTGCAGAGGCGGACGATCGACCCGCCCTGGCCCGAGTGGTCGAGGACGACCACGTGCTCCGGGAAGACGGCCAGCTCGAGCGGCACCTGGGCGAACTCCAGCGTGACCTCGCGTCGTCGCTCCGGGACGCCCCCGGCGTCCCAGGACCAGACTGCGAAGGTGGAGCCTCCGTCGGCCGCCAGCGCGCCCTGGAGTCCGCCGAGGACCGGCGTCGCGGCGCCGATCCCGGGCGACTCGACGCGTCCCGCGGGCTCGCCGGTCCAGGTCAGGATCTCGAGCGCGTCCGGGCCGCGCGGGCAGAGCGAGCGCTCGGCGGACTCGTCGAGGAGCCGGCAGGCGGTCGCGGCGCGGCGCTCGCCGGTCAGCGACCACAGGCTGTGCTCCTCGGTCCCGGCGGGGATCGGCTCGCCGGGGACGTCGCGGAAGTGGGTGACGCGGAGGAGCGCGTCGCCGCTGCGGCCGCCGACGCGGAGCTCGTCGAAGCGGCCCTCGAAGCGGACGTCGGCGCGCCGGGTCGGGGCGCCCTCGGCGATCGACCAGGCCTGGAGCTGTCCGCCCCTGGTCTCGCTGCGGACGAGGAAGAAGCGGTCGCCGCGAGGGGCCATGCGGACGTGGGTGGCCTCGCCGGAGCCGGCGGGGGGGAAGGCGCCGAGCTCGCGGGGGGCGCCGGAGCCGGCCGGGAGCCAGTGGACGCGTCCGGCGTCGTCGACGATCACCGCGGACCCATCCGCGGCGAGCGCGAGCGCTTGCGGCTTCAGGTCGGCGGGGAGCTGGGTGATCTGGGGGATCGGCTCGTGGAGGACGAGGAAGGCGGCCTGGTTCCAGCCGAAGCTGGCGGCGATGGCGTCTCCCTGGGCGCGGAGGAGGGCGGCGGCGACGTGCGGCTTGTCGACGAGGACCCGCGAGGCGGCGGCGACCCGGGCCGCGCTGCCAGCCATCTTGGACGCCTCCCGGGCGTCCTGGGCGGAGCGGCGGGCGCGGAAGAAGAGGGTGAGGCTGTCGGTCGAGAAGAGCGCGAGCCCGGCGAGGGCGCTCACGATGAGGATCCGGCGGCGGCGCTGGCGGGCGCGCATCGCCGCGGCGCTGTCGGCGATCATGGTCCAGGCGCGCGGGAGGACGTCGTCGGGGTCGAGGCCGGTGAGGAGCTCCTGGCCGTAGGTGACGGCCTTGTCGGTGAGGGCGCCCTCGCGCTCGTACTGCGCGACCAGGCGCGCGAGCTCGTGGCGGCGGGCGAGGCGGTCGCGGTCGGCCTCGTACCAGGTCCACAGGCGCTCCCAGTGGCGGATCAGCGCCTCGTGGGCGATCTCCAGGGTCGGCTCGCCCTCGCTGCGGCGGATCAGGAGGCGCGCCTCCTCGAGGGCGGCGGCGGCGCGGTCCCAGGCCTCGGGCTCGCGCGTGGAGCGGAGCTCGGCGACGGCCTCGCGGCGGCGGGCGCCGGAGCTGCGATCCATGCCGAACATGACGAGGCGGACGAGGATCCGCCGCGCCTGGGCCTGCGCGGCGGGGTCGAGGCGGTCGACGACGCCGTCGGCGTGGCGTGAGAGGGCGCCGCTGACGCCGCCGAGCGCCGTGAGCGCGGCGTGGGTGAGGACCTCGCCCTCGCGCCGGCGCCACAGCTCGTCGAGGACGTAGGAGAGCAGCGGCAGGGCGCTGCTCTCGCCGCTGACCTGGCGGACGAGCGCCTCGCCGAGGCCGGCCTCGAGGCCGAGGCCGACCCGCGCGGCGGGGCCCTCGATCGCGGCGCGCAGCGCCTCCGGGCCCATCTGCGGGACGAAGACCCGGTAGGCCTCGTCGTAGACGAAGCGGTCGAGGCGGGCGCCGGCGGCGTCGACGACGATCTCGCCGCAGCGGCCGACGAAGTCGACGCGGAGGGTGAGGATCGCGGCGACGGTGTCGTCTGTCCGCGAGACCAGGTCCCACAGCTCGCGGGCGAAGGCGGCGGCCTCGGCGGCGCCGCCGGCGTCGACGTGGTGGGTGAAGAGCTCCTCGAATTGGTCGACGACGACGATCAGGCGGCCGGACGCCGGGCGCTCGCGGAGCGCCGCGGCGAGGGCGGCCCGCGGGGTCCGGCCGGGGCGCATGACGGCGACGCGGTCGCCGCGGCGCTCGAGCGCGACGCGCAGCGGGGAGAGGACGAGCGAGGACTTGCCGGTGCCGGAGGCGCCGGCGACGATCAGCGCCCGCGGGCCGCCGCTCTTGAGGCGGGCGTCGAGGTCGCCGAGCGCCTCGGCGATCTCGGCGTCGCGGCCGAAGAAGAGGGCGGCGTGCTCGCGCTCGAAGGCGAGGAGGCCGCGGTAGGGCCGGACGGCGATCGGGCGCGCGCCGGCGGGGGAGTGGGTGTAGAGCTGGAAGGTGGCGACCTCGCCGCCGGCCTGCAGCGCGCGCTCGCGGGCGAGCTGGAAGGCGCGTTCGAAGGAGCAGGTCTCGTGGACCATGGCCTCGAAGACATCCCGGGCGAGGGCCAGCGCGGCGGCGCCGCGGACGGGGTAGCGCGGGGCGACGACGGCGGCGACGCCGGCGCGGTGGACCTCGTGGGCGACGCTGCCGAGGTGGGCGCCGGGCTCGCCGGCGTTGCCGCTGTCGCAGGCGAGGATCAGGACGCAGCGGAGGTGCCCCGCGGCGGCGCCGAGGGCGCGGCGCAGCGAGCCGGCGTCGACGAGGTGGCGGCCGCCGCGGCCGTCGTCGAGGCCGAGGCCGTAGCCGCCCGGGCCGGGCGCGCCGTGGCAGAGGATCACGAGGCAGGTCGGGGGGTCGCCCGCGGCGAGGGCGGCGGCGATCGCGGGCAGGGTGGCGTCGGCGACGACGTCGCGGGCGCGGTCGAAGAAGCCGGGCAAGGCCCGCGTGGCGGCCTCGATGGCGGCGAGCACGGGGGCCTCGCCGACGTTGCCGTAGGCCCGCGACCAGGCGACGAGCAGGCGGCCGCCCTCGCGGGCCCTGGGGCGGGCGTCGTCGGCGGCGCGGGCGCCGGGCCAGCGGTAGACGACCTCGACGCCCGGGAGCTCGCCGAGGTGGCGGCCGTCGGCGAGGGTCAGCAGCTCCCAGGGGAGGCCGAAGAGCTCGCCGGCGTTGCTGGCGAGCTCGACCCGGACGGGCCGGCGGTCGCGCAGGGCGGCGACGATCGCGGCGTCGGCGGCGGCGAAGCGGGTGACGGCGAGGAAGCGGCGCAGGGTCTCGCCGAGCCGCTGGGCGGCGTCCGGGTGGCGCTCGCGGGCCTGCTCGACGGTGGTCTTGAGGGCGTCGTTCCACACCAGCCGCGCGGGGGCGTAGGTGCCGTCGTCGCTGCGCACGAGGTAGTCCTGGGCGCCGTCCCGGAGATCCGGGCCCTCGCTTTGGTCGACCCGCACGAGCTCGAGGGTGACGTTCAGCGGCTCGGCCATCATGAGACGATGGTAACGGCGGGGCGGAGGGCTGAGGCGAGGGCGCCGAGGCGCGGACGGGCGCGGGGCGCGTAAGCGCGGACGTGTCCGCGCGGATCGAGCGATCGCTCGCGTGCGGGCCGGGTCATCGCGGCGTTGGTCTGGCGATTTCGCGCTGCGGAAGGCGCGAAGCGGACGCGTCCGCGAGCACGCGGTTGCGGGCCAGGCGCGAAGACAAGAGTTGACAGGATCTCAGCGGCATAGTGACGTCGCCGGATGGCCGAGCCCACCTTCCACGACCCCGCGAGGTTTCCGCAAGCCGCACCCATCGATCAATGGAGGACGGAACGTGTGGTGACGATCGAGGGGCCCTTCGTCGTGACCGCGCTGTGGGGCGAATGGCGGTTTCGAAACATGAAGCCCGGATCGGGTGATGCTGGAAACCTCATGAACGTGCCTGGTGGCGCGTTTGGTCCGGTCGCAGGGATGCGCTTCTTCATCCCTGAGGGCTATCAGCTCTCCCCCGAGAACCCTCCCAGTTCCGGTGGAGTGCACATGATCTCGGGGTACAAGCCGCGGAGCGCGTAGTCCTTGAAGCGGGGACGACTTTGCGGAGTCAAGCGGCGGGCCTGACTCCGCTCAGCGCTTGCGGCCGCCTTTCTCGACGATCGCCTTGAGGCGCGCTGTCTGCTCCGCCGCCTGGGCGATGGAGAGCGGGTGGGCGGGGGAGCCTGGCGGATAGACCCAGGCGCCGCTCTCATCCTTGTAGGCGATGAAGTCGAGGAGGCCGCGGGGATCGGAGGACCCCGCGGCGGCGGTGAGGGTGAAGCGGGCCTTGATCGTGTAGGCCTTGCCGACCTGGAACACGATGTTCGGCTGGTCCCTCCACATCTTCTCCTCGAAGGGGCGGATCGGGAATTCGTAGCCCGTCACCATCATCGTGTGGCGCTTGCCCGCGACGCTCGGCGCGTCGGCGAGCCAGGCGTGGGCGGGGCGGGTGACGGGACAGGTCGCGCCCGGCGGGCAGGGCGGCGGGGCGTAGATCTCCTGCACGTAGGCGCGCACGAGCACCTCGGTGCCCTCGTCGACGCCGAGGAGCGCCGGGTCCTCGCGCAGGCCGCGGATCGAGCGGGAGCCGTCTTCGTAGGTCGCAGGCGCTGCAGGGGGCTGCAGGTCCCGCTTCGGCGGGAGCTCGATCGCGGGCCCCGGCGGCGGCTCGGGCTCGGACGTCTCGAGCGAGAGCCTCGGCGGCGCGGGGACGGTCGCCGCCTCGGCGGCGGGCGTGGGCGGGGCGTCCGGGGTGGAGTCGCAAGCCGTGAGGAGCGCGAGCGCGGCGAGTCGGTGTTTCATCGGGGGGGAGGTCAGTATACAATGAGTTCGTGAACGCATGGCTGACCTTCATCGTCGCTGCGGCCCTCGCGGGGGCGACCCCGAGCGCGCAGGAGGGGCCCGATGCGGGCTCGCAACCCGGGCTGAAGGTCGCCTCGCGGGCGCGGGTGCAGGCGATAGGCAAGATGAACGAGGGCATCACGACCTTCCAGCGCGGCGACGCGGCGGGGGCCGAGAAGGCGCTGCGCGAGGCGGTGGCGCTCGACGGGAGCTACGCGAGCGCGCACCTGAACCTGGGGAAGGTGCTGCGGTCGCAGGGACGCCTCGACGACGCGGCGGCGGCGCTGCGCCCGGGGCTCGCGCTCTCGGGGCTGGAGCCCGAGGACGCGTCCGACCTCGGGTATGAGCTGGGGGTGGTGCTCTTCCAGCTCGCTGAGGTCGCGGCCCCCCGGGACCGACGCGCGCGCTGGCTCGAGGCGATCACGGCGCTGGACCGCGCGATCGCGGCTGACCCGCGGCGCTACAAGGCCCACTACCGCCGGGCCCTCGCGCTCGACCACCTGGACCGCGTCTCGGAGGCCGACGACGGATACCGCCAGTGCATCGCGCTGCGCCCGAGCTACTCGCCCTGCCTCATCAGCCTCGGCGAGCTCTACGCCGAGTGCGGGCACCCCGACGCGGCGGTGCAGATCTTCGAAGCCGGCGCGAAGGCCAACCCGCAGGACGCCGCGATCCTGAGCGGGCGCGCCCGGGTGGAGTACCGGCGCGGCTCGATGCAAGAGGCGATCAAGGCGGCGGAGGAGGCGGTGAGGCTCGATCCGGCGGCGCCCGAGGGGTGGTACGTGCTCGGGATGGCGCGCGCCGAGCTGCGCCTGCGGAGCGAGGCGGTCGAGGCGCTCGAGAAGTTCCTGTCGCTCGCCCCGCCCCTCGACGCCGACCGGCTCCGGGCCGCCAGCGACATGGTGGCCCGGATGCGCGACGTGCTGTGAGCGGTCAGCGGACCTCGAGGGTCGCGCCCTCGGTGCGGCCGTAGACCTCCGGCATGTACATCGCCTCGGCCTGCGAGGGCGGGAAGCTGAAGCGGCCGCGGCTGGTCGCGCGGACGTCGATCGTGTGGACGTGGCTCCCGGGCGGGAGGTCGTCGGCGAAGAGCAGGACGCGGTCGCGGCGCTGCTCCTCGTGCGTGACCCACCAGCCGCGGTGGCCGCTGAGGACCGCGGCCTTGCGCCCGCGCCCGAGCGTGCGGGAGACCGCCTCGAGGCCGGCCGGGAGCGGCACGTCGACGACGACGTAGCGGACGCGGGTGTCGTTCTTCAGGGTGATGTCGATCGCGGCGGCGCCGCCGGCGTCGAGGGCGGCGTCGGCGCGGCCCTCGGGGCCGCGGAGGCCGCGGGACAGCGCGAGCCCCTGGGCG
>CAZMML010000115.1:0-8369 GCA_964567335.1 uncultured Nannocystis sp.
CCGACGCCCATGTTGCCGCCCTTCCACGCGCCGATCGCCTGCTTCTCGAGGCTCGGCGCGCGACCGTCCCAGTAGAGCGCGCCGTGGTAGGCGACGTTCCAGATCGTCGGGGTGTTGCGCGCGAGCTCCTTGCCCCCGGGGCCGAGCGCCTTGGCCCGGCCGTCGGCGTTGCCGAGCTCGTTCTGGTGGCAGCTGTAGCAGCTCCGCGAGCCGTCGACGCTGAGCCGCTTGTCCATGAAGAGCTTGTGCCCGAGCGCGACCTTGGCGGCGCTCATCGGGTTGTCCTCGGGGACAGGCGGCGCCTTGAGCCCACGCGGCAGCTCCCACGTCCACTCGGGCGCCTTGGGCGGAGGCGGGGCCACCTTCTCGGTCGGCGTCGGGGCGTCCTTCTTCGCCGCGACCTCGCCGCCCTTGTCGACCTTCTTGGCCGCCTCGCCGCAGCCGAACACGGCCCATGAGAGGGACAGGAATACGCCGAGGGGGAGAGCACGCGCGGTCATGGCGCGGCAACCCTACACCAACGCGCGGGGCTCCGCGATCCCCCGGCAGCCGGCGAACCAGACGCCGCCCCGGCGCCCGCGACAGGTCTCGGCGGCCTACTTGGGCGCCTTGGGCGCCTTGGGCGCCTTGCCGTCGCCCTTCTTGCCGCCGCCCTTCTTGCCCTTGCCCTTCTTGCCCTCGCCGGGGGCGACGACCACCGCGCCCTCCTCCCCCTCGGCGCCCAGCGTCGGGTCCTGATTGAAGAGCTTGAGCGCGGCGTCGCGGAGCGTGCTGTTGCCCTCACCCTTCGCCGGGGCCGCGTAGCCGAGCCAGGCCTGGCGCAGCACGAGCTGCTCGTAGCTGGCGCCGGCGTCGAGGGCGATCTTGTAGTTCACCGCGGTGCTGGCGGCGGGGATCACGTTGCGCTCGAGCACCCGCGCGCCGCGGAGGACGGTGAGCTGGTGGCGCGAGCCCGGGACCATCGCCTTGATCTGCCGCTTCGCCTCGACCGCCGAGGGGACCTTGAGTCCGTCGATCGCGATCACCACGTCGCCGTTGGCGAGGCCCGCCTTGTCGCCCGCCCCGCCGACGCGGACGAGCTCGAGCGCCGCGCCTTTCTCCGCCTCCTTGAAGGAGACCTCCAGGTCACCGCCCGGGTCCGCCGCCGTCTCGAGGCGGTACCCCGCGAGCTGGAGGTGCTTCGCGTACTCGATCTCGTCGAAGCCGTGGACGTAGCGGCGGAAGAGCTCGCTGATCTCGGCCCCCGCGGCGCCGCCGTTCGTGACGAAGGTCTGCTCGAGCTCCGGGGGCGTGATGCCCGCGCCGGTCTTCTGCCAGCGGCCATAGAGCTCGCGCATCACCGAGTCGAGGCTGCGCTGGCCGCCGGAGATCCGCCGCAGCTCGAGGTCGAGCGCGAGCGCGATCAGCATACCCTTGGTGTAGTAGTCGACGTAGCTGTTGCCGGCGTCGTCGGGGCGCAGCCAGGCCTCCCAGCTCGCCTGCTCGACGGTCATCATCTTGCGGCCGGGCGACTCCTGCAGCCGCTTGATCGTCTCGGCCATCGTCTCCATCGTCTCGGCCTCGTTGGCGAGGCCGGCGCGGGCGAGGATCAGCCACGCGTAGTAGCTGGTGAAGCCCTCGGAGAACCACAGCAGGCTGGTGTGGACCTCGCGCTCGTAGGCGAAGGGCCCGAGCACGCCGGGGCGGATCCGCTTCACGTTCCAGGCGTGGAAGTACTCGTGCGCGGCGAGGCGGAGGAAGTCGCGGTACTTCGCGGGCTCGCCGAACACCCACGGGTCCGTGCCCAGCACCGAGGAGTTCCGGTGCTCGAGCCCCCCGCGCGACCCCGGCCGCAGGTGGACGATGAAGGTGTAGTCGCCGAAGGGCACCGCGTCGTCGCCGCCCCCGAACACCGCCGCGCTCGCCTCCGCGACCTTCGTCAGGTCGGCGGCGAGCTTCTTGTCGTTGTAGTTGCCGAGGCCCTGGAGCGCGACGCGGAGCTGCGTCTTGCCGGCGTTGAAGCTCACCACGTCGACCTTGCCGACGTGCACCGGCGCGTCGACCAGCGCGTCGTAGTCGGGCGCGCGGAAGGTGCGGCCGTTGCCGCCCGACTTCGGCAGCGGGCAGATCACCTGCGCGCCCGGCAGCGGCTCGACCCGGAGCTCGATCGGCCGCTCCTTCGCGCCCACCGCGTAGAGGAAGAGGTAGGCCGGGTTGATGAAGCCGAACTCGTCGTCGAGGAAGGCGCCGCCGATCCCGGTGTAGGCCTCGCGGTAGACGCGGTAGCGGACGCGGAAGCTCTGGCCGCCGTGGCTGACGCGCCAGGTGATCTCGTCGACCTTGACCACCGGGATCGGCTTGCCGCCGACCGTCTCGGCGACCACCCCGCGGATGTTGCGGTGCGCCTCGGTCAGCTTGTACGCGCCGGGGTTCCACTTCGGGAGCTGCAGGTCGCTGACCTCGCCGCCGAGCTCCGAGAAGCTCAGCTCGACCTGGAACTCGTGCCGGTGCGGGTCGTCCATCTCGACCTTGTAGACGAAGGGCTCCGCCTTCTTCGCCGCCTCCGGGGCCGCTGCGACCGCGAGCTCCGGGCGGAGCGTCACGAGGCCGAGGGCCAACGAGGCGACGAGGGCAGAGACCAGTCGGCGCGACGAGCGAAAAGCCATGGGGTGGGAGTCTACTCGATGTCCCGCGGGCGCGCCTGCGCGAGCGCGCTCACGTGACGGCCGCTACATCCGGGGCCTACGCGAACAGCGGAGCGACCACGAGGGCGCCGAGCAACGCGGAAGAGAGCGCCCACAGATAGCGCAGGACCCAGGTCCCGTCGCTCGCCGCGTCGTCGGGCCGGATCGTCTGCCGCGGCGCGACCACGAAGAAGGCGTAGATGAGGGGCATGATCACGGCGAAGGTCAGGCCGATCGTGAAGGCCCACTCGCCCGTCGACGCGTGCCCGCTGGACCAGCCGCGCGGGGTCACGAGCGCGTCCATCAGGCCCGAGAAGAACTCCGAGAGCAGCATCAAGAAGGGCCACGAGAGCCCCCGCCGCAGCCAGGACGGGGCGTCCAGCCAGGCGCCCCCGCGGGTGGCGCGGTGCTGCCACGTCGCCAGCACGCCGAGCACGATGACCGCGAACACGTGCCCCTGTCGCAGCCACATCGGCGCGTCGACCTGGCGCAGCCCGACGTCGATCATGACGGCGCAGATCCCGAGGCTCATCATGAGCATCCCGCCGGATCGTCGGTGCCCGCGCGCGCCGAGCAGCGCCGCGACCCAGTAACAGAGGGCCGCCAGCACCAGGAAGACGCTCGCGCGCCCGCCCTCGAGGTAGAGCTCGCCGCGCGCCGGGCGGAGGAGCGCCAGCCAACCCGCCCACAGCAGGTCTTCGATCGCGAGGATGTGGCTCAGGCGACGGATGGCCGCAGCCTGGCACCCGGCGGCCGCGCACGCAAGCCGCTCCAAGCGGCCCCACCCCGCGGTCGACCCTGCTACTCGCGCAGGAAGGCGTCGTAGTACGCGAGCACCTCCCGGGCGACGAAGTAGGGCTCCTTGAGGAGCCGCCGCTTCATCGTCGCCGGCACCGTGTAGGCGCGGAGGCCTGCGCGCTCGAAGAGCAGCTTGACGCGCGGCAGGTGGTAGTAGTGGCTCACCGCGACGACCCGCCGGACCCCGCGGGGCTCGGCCCAGGCCGCCGTCTCGCGGACCGTCGCCGCCGTGTCGACCCCGGCCTCGTCCAGCACGATCGCCGCCGCCGGCACCCCCGCGGCCACCGCCCGCGCCTTCATCGCCGCCGGCTCCGAGCCGCCGTGCCCCTCGTCGCGCGCGCCGCTCATGACGATCACCGGCGCCACGCCGGCGTGGTAGAGCTGCACCGCCTCGTCGACCCGGTCGGCGAGCGCGTCCGAGGGGCGCCCGTCCGCGTAGACCCGCGCGCCGAAGACGACGATGCAGTCGGCCTCGCGGGCGTAGTTCGTCGGCCCGAAGGTCAGCATCAGCAGCAGCGGCAGCCCGATCGTCACCGCCGCGGCCGCGCTCGCCAGCGTCGCCAGGCGCCCGACCCCACGGGCGCGGGGCGCCGGGCGCCGCACCTCGAGCGTCAGCGCGAGCGTCACCAGGAGCACGGCGATCGAGCCCGGCAGCGGGAGCGAGGTGGTGATCGCCCCGCGGGCGACGAGGTCGAAGTAGACGAAGGTGTCGACGACCGCCACCGCGGCGAGCCCGCCGAGCAGGGCGAGCAAGGCGAGCCGCGCCGCGCCGACCAGCGGCCGCGCCGCGTGGGCGACCAGCAGAACCGCGAGGACCGCCTTGCCGATCAGCCAGCCCCACCCGCGCGGCGCCCCGATCCACGCGTGGGTCGCGTCGAAGGGCGGCCGCGCCAGCTCGCCGACGACGTTCGCGAGCACGAACACCCCGAGCGCGAGCCCGAGGTCCGCGACGCAGCTCCGGAGGAAGCGACGCACGCCAGCAGGACGCGCGACCGCAGGCGCTTGTTCCAGGGGGATCGAGCGGCGAAGCGGCGAGCTGCCGACGCCGCGCGGCGAAGCGGCCCGGCGCGCCACGCGCCCTCTGGTACCCTCGACCGGGCGGCGCATGATCCACCTCACCTCTTCTCCCTTCCCCGCGGCGCTGTCACGGCGCGACTTCCTCGCGGGCGCTGCCGCGCTCGTGGCCGCCTGTCGCGAGGGACAGCTCGCGGCCAGCAGCCCCGCGGCTCCCGCCGCGCCTCCCGCTGTCGCCGCGCCTCCCGCCGCGCCCCTCGTCGCGCCCGAACCGCCGCCCGCCTCCGACGCCCCGACCATGCTCGCGCGGGCGCACCCGCGCACGGGCGAGGCCCTGCCGGCGATCGGCCTCGGGACCTGGCAGACCTTCGACGTCGCCGAGGGCGAGCGGGAACCACTGCGCGCGGTGCTGCGGGCCTTCGCGGCCGCGGGCGGGCGGGTGATCGACACCTCGCCGATGTACGGGCGCGCCGAGGAGGTCTCCGGGGACCTGGTCGCCGAGACAGGCTCTCCCGCGCGCCCCTTCTGGGCGACCAAGGTGTGGACCCGCGGCCGGGTCGAGGGCGAGGCGCAGATCGAGCGCTCGCTGCGGCTGCTGCGGGCGACGCCGCTCGACCTCCTGCAGGTCCACAACCTCCTCGACTTCGACGTCCACATCGAGACCCTCCGTCGCCTCAAGGACGAGGGCCGCGTCCGCTATGTCGGCGCCACGCACTACACCCTCGACTCCTTCCCGGCGCTCGAGCGGGCGATCCGGCGCGAGCGCCTCGACTTCGTCCAGCTCCCCTACTCCGCCGGCCTCCGCGAGGCCGAGCGTCGCCTGCTCCCCGCCGCCGCGGACCACGGCGTCGCCGTCCTGGTGATGCGCCCCTTCGAGGGCGGCGAGCTCCTCGCCAGGATCAAGGGGCGGCCGCTCCCGCCCTGGGCGGCCGAGCTCGGCTGCACGAGCTTCGCCCAGCTCTTCCTCAAGTTCATCCTCGGCCACCCCGCCGTGAACTGCCCGCTGCCGGCGACCGCCAAGCCCGAGCACATCGCCGACAACCTCCGCGCCGCCTTCGGCCGCGTCGCCGACGCCGACGCGCGCGAGCGGATCGCCGCGCTCGTCGCGTGAGGTATCCTCGCGGCGATGTCCGACGCCCTCGCCGCGCTGCGCGACGCCGCCGCAACGCTCTGTCACCTCGACAACGTCATCAACCTCCTCAGCTGGGACGAGGAGACCTACCTCCCCCCCGGCGGCCGCGCCGGACGCGGCGAGCAGTTCGGCGCGCTCGAGGGCCTGCGCCATGGCCTTCTGGTTGACCCTCGCCTCGGCGACCTCCTCGCCGCGGCCCCCACCGACGACCCGCTCGTCGCCCGCGAGCTCGCGCTGCTCGCCCGCCTGCGCGACCGCGAGATCCTCATCCCGAAGCGCCTCGTCAGCGCCTTCGCGGCGGCCCGCTCGCGCTCGCTGGCCGCCTGGGGCCGCGCGCGCGAGGCGAACGACTTCGGCGCCTGGGCCCCCGCCTTCGCCGAGCTGCTCGCGCTGGTCCGCGAGCGCGCGCAGGCCCTCGCCGGCGGCGGCGCCCCCTACGACGCGCTGCTCGACGAGCACGACCCCGGCATGAACACCGCCACCGTCGACCGGGTGCTGCAGGAGCTCGGCGCGCGGCTCGTCCCGCTGGTCCAGCGCCTCGGACCCGCGGCGCCCCGCCCCGCCTGGACCTTTGGCCCTGTCTATGAGGACAGTACACAGGAGGCGCTCTGCCGGGACGTCCTCGCCGCGATCGGCTTCGACTTCGATCGCGGTCGCCTCGACCGCTCGACCCACCCCTTCTGCCAGGGCGTCGGCGAGGGCGACGTCCGCCTGACCAACCGCGCCTACCCGCGCGACCCCTTCCCGGCCCTCTTCGGCGCGCTCCACGAGGGCGGGCACGGCATGTACGAGCAGGGCCTCGCGGGACCGGGCCCGCTGCTGGCCCGCGCCCCGGGCATGGCGATCCACGAGTCGCAGTCGCGCCTGTGGGAGAACCTCGTCGGCCGCAGCCGGGCCTTCTGGACCTGCTGGCACCCGCGCCTGGTCGCCCGCTTCCCAGCCCAACTCGCGGGCGTCGGGCTCGACGACGTGCTCACGTTCATCCGCCGCGTCGAACCCGGCCACGTCCGCGTCGACGCCGACGAGGTCACCTACAACCTGCACATCATCCTCCGCCACCGCCTCGAGCAAGATCTCCTCGCCGGGCGGCTCGACCTCGCCGACCTCCCGTCCGCGTGGAACGCCGCGATGTCCGCGCTCTTCGGCCTCCCCCCCCCGGACGACCTCCGCGGCTGCCTCCAGGACATCCACTGGGCGCTCGGCGCCTTCGGTTACTTCCCCTCGTACACCCTCGGAAACCTCTACGCCGCCCAGCTCCACGAGGCCTTCGTCGCCGCGTGTCCGGACTGGGGGCTCCACCTCGCCGCCGGGGACTGCCGCCCCCTGCTTACCTGGCTCCGAGACCAGGTCCACCGCCACGGCTCCGCGAACGAGGGCCACGAGATCGTCGCCAAAGCTTGCGGCGCCCCGCTCTCGGCCGAGCCCTTCCTGCGCCACCTCGAGCGGCGCTACCTCGCCGGCGAGTAGCGGTGGAAGAAATTGCCGCGCCGGGACGAACCAAGCGAATTCGCTGCGCTGGTCGGCTCTCCGCGCCCCTGCCATCGTCCGGCGCATGATGCAGGACCACGAGCGACACTTCGGGACCATTGAGGCGACGGGCGAGGGCAAGGTGACGGCGCGACCTGACGTCGCCAACATCCGCCTCGGGATCTCCACCGACGCCAAGACCGCGCGCGACGCGACGGCGCAGAACGCCGTCGTCGCGAACCGGATCATCGACGCGATCCGCAAGGTCGGGATCGACGCCGACGCCATCCAGACCGTCGGCCTCAGCCTCGGGCCGATCTACGAGTGGGACGACGCCAACAAGCGCAGCGTCCTGGTCGGCTACCGCGCCGGCAACGTCGTCGCCGTGCGCGCCCCCGTCGCGAAGGCGGGCGAAGTCTACGACGCCGGCTTCGAGGCCGGCGCGAACGAGGGCGGCGGCGTCACCTTCGGGCTCAGCGACGACCGGGCCGCGCGGCGCGAGGCGATGGCCGAGGCCGCGGACCTCGCTCACCGCGAGTGCCAGCTCGTCGCGCGCACCCTCGGCGTCGCCCTGCGCGGCCCGATCGAGGTCCAGATCCTCGAAGGCGGCGGCCTGCGCTCGGTCGAGTTCATGGGCCTCCGCAAGGCCGAGGGCACGCCGGTGATGCCCGGCGAGATCCAGGTCAGCGAGCGCGTCCGGGTCGTCTACCAGACCAAGGCCGGCTGACGCAGGGAGAGGTCCCGTCACGACGCGCCCACGGCGCGCGGAATGGGACCAGGTGCAAACACCTGGGCTCCCTCACATGAGCCTGCAAGGAGAAGCACCAGGGCGATGACCCCGTGGATACACCTAATGTTAGGGTGATCTCCATGCGGCACCCCTCGCTCCTCCTCTCCTCGCTCGTCCTCACGCTCGCCGCCTGCGGCGACAACAGCGGCACCTCCATGACGGAGGCGAGCACGAGCACCACCCTCGACCCGACGGCCAGCACCTCGTCGACGACCGCCACGCCGACCACCGGCACCGCGACGACCGACAACAGCGGCAGCGGGACCGTCTCGGCCACGGGGAGCACGGGCGTGACCACGCAGGGTCCGACCACCGGCACGAGCGAGGCCACCGGCACCGCCGGGACCAGCACCAGCGGCTCCACCGGCAGCACGAGCGCCGTCTCGGCCAGCAGCACCGGCTCCTCGTCGACCGGCGGGCCCGACCCGGTCTGCGGCAACGGCCTCGTCGAGCAGGGCGAAGAGTGCGACGACGGCAATCAGATCGACAAGGACGCCTGCTCGAA
>CAZMML010000116.1:0-8339 GCA_964567335.1 uncultured Nannocystis sp.
GAGCTTGAGGACGCCGGTGCGGTCGCGGACGGCGCCGGTGAAGGCGCCGCGGACGTGGCCGAAGAGGGCGGACATCGCGCCGTCGCCGCGGAGGGTGGCGCAGTTGAGCTCGACGAACTGGCCGCGGATCTGGTGGCGGGTCTGCTTGAGCTCGAAGATCTTGCGGGCGAGGCGGGTCTTGCCGGCGCCGGTCGGGCCGGTGAGCAGGAGCGGCGCGCGGGTGGCTCCGGCGACCTGCTCGATCTCGGCGATGAGCTGGTTGAAGGCGGCGTTGCGGGTGGCGATCCCGGCCTTGAGGAAGGACTCGCCCGCGCGGCGGTCCTCGGCGAAGCGCGCGGCGATCGGCTCGTAGCGCGCGAGGTCGAGGTCGATGATCGAGTAGGTGCCAGGATCGCCGGCGTCGCGGCGCGCGGGCGGGATCGTCTGCAGCAGGCGCCCGGGGAGGTAGCGCGACTCGGTCAGCAGGAAGAGACAGATCTGCTGCACGTGCGTGCCCGTGGTGATGTGCGCGAGGTAGTCCTCTTCGTCGGGGCGGAAGGGGTAGCCGCGCATGAAGTCGAGGAGGCGCGGGTACACCTCCTCGAAGGCCCAGGGATCCTCGAGGTCGAGCAGGTGCAGGCTGACGCGGGTCTCAGGGGAGACCTGGGCGATGTCAGCGGCAACGCTCGCGGCGAGCTCGGCGTGGGCGCTGCCGTGGAGGAGCTCGAGGCGGTCGACGATCAGGTCGTCGTGGCGGCAGAGGTCGACGGTCGGTCGCCACCGCTCCCAGCGGTTCTTACCGCCGATGTCCATCGACGAGCCGAGGATCCCGAGGACGACGGTCGGTTTGCGCATGCTGCGAGGAGATTATCCACGATTATCCCCCCAGATAGGATTTTGGCCTGGCGTTCCTTTTTGACCTTGTGTAACATAATGAAAATACCGGCGTTTTCACAGGCCAGGGCGGGCAGGCACGCTCTCTGCGAACCGGGGGGAACAGGAAGTAGTGCCATGTCGAACCGCGAAGAGAAGAGCTACGAGGTGCATCAGCCCTCCGGCGGGGTGCCGATCAAACGCTGGACCCGCGGGGTGCCGGTCGAGCCGGAGGCGATCGCCCAGCTGGAGAAGATCGCCCAGCTCCCCTTCATCCACCGCTGGGTCGCGGCGATGCCCGACGTCCACCTCGGGATCGGGGCGACGGTCGGGAGCGTGGTGCCGACCGTCGGCGCGGTGGTGCCGGCGGCGGTCGGCGTCGACATCGGCTGCGGGATGATGGCCGTCGAGACGAGCCTGAAGGCGTCCGACCTGCCGGACAACCTCGGGGGCGTGCGCGCGGCGATCGAGAAGGCGGTGCCGCACGGGCGGACGACGAACCACGGCCGCGACAAGGGGGCGTGGGGCGATCCGCCGGCGCCGGTGGCGGCGGCCTGGCAGCAGCTGCGCGGGCGCTTCGAGGTGATCGCGCAGAAGCACCCGGAGGTCGAGCAGAGCAACACGGTGGTCCACCTCGGGACGCTCGGGACCGGCAACCACTTCATCGAGGTGTGCCTCGACGAGCGCGACCGGGTGTGGTTCATGCTCCACTCGGGCTCGCGCGGCGTCGGCAACCGGATCGGCTCGCACTTCATCGCCCTCGCCAAGGAGGAGATGAAGCGCTGGTTCGTCAACCTGCCGGACCAGAACCTCGCCTACCTGTCCGAGGGGTCGCAGCACTTCGCGGACTACGTCGAGGCGGTCGAGTGGGCGCAGGACTTCGCCCGCTACAACCGCGAGCTGATGATGGGGGCGGTGATCGCGGCGGTGTCGGGGTGCAAGGGGATCCGGCCCTTCGCGGCGGGCGAGGTGGCGGTCAACTGCCACCACAACTACGTGGCCCGCGAGCACCACTACGGGAAGGACGTGCTCGTGACGCGCAAGGGCGCGGTGCGGGCGCGCGCGGGGGACCTCGGGATCATCCCCGGGAGCATGGGGACGCGCTCGTACATCGTCCGCGGGAAGGGGCACCCCGAGAGCTTCCACTCGTGCAGCCACGGGGCGGGGCGGGCGATGTCGCGGACGGAGGCGCGCCGGCGCTTCACGGTCGAGGACCACAAGCAGATGACGGCGGGGATCGAGTGCCGCAAGGACGAGGAGGTGATCGACGAGACGCCGGGGGCGTACAAGTCGATCGACGCGGTGATGGAGGCCCAGAAGGACCTCGTCGAGGTGCTGCACACGCTGCGGCAGGTCGTGTGCGTGAAGGGTTGAGATGCAGGCGCCGAAGGACGCGATCGTGATCGACGGCTCCGAGGGCGAGGGCGGGGGGCAGATCCTCCGCACCTCGCTCGCGCTCTCGCTCATCACCGGTCGACCCTTCCACATGATCAAGACGCGGGCGCGGCGCAGCAAGCCGGGGCTGCTGCGTCAGCACCTGACGGCGGTCCGCGCGGCGACCAGCGTCGGCGCGGCGAAGGTCCAGGGCGACTCGCTCGGGTCGCAGGAGCTGGTGTTCGTGCCGGGCCCGGTGCAGCACGGCGAGTACATCTTCTCGGTCGGGAGCGCCGGGAGCGTGACGCTGGTGCTGCAGACGGTGATCTGGCCGCTGCTGCACGCGGCAGGGACCTCGCAGCTCCGCTTCGAGGGCGGGACCCACAACCCGATGGCGCCGCCCTTCGAGTTCATCGATGAGGTGTTCCTGCCGCTGCTGCGGCGCATGGGGGCGCAGGTCGAGGCGAAGCTCGAGCGGGTCGGCTTCTACCCGGCGGGCGGCGGGTGCTTCACGGCGACGATCACCGGCGGGGCCCCGGTGACGCCGATCCACTGGCTCGAGCGCGGCAAGCTGGTGCGCCGACGGGCGCGGGCGATCTACGCCAACCTGCCGAAGTCGATCGCGGACCGGGAGCTCCGCGCGGTGCAGAACCTGCTCGGGTGGGAGCGCGCCGAGCTGCGGGCCATCGAGGTCGAGAGCGCCGGGCCCGGCAACGCGCTGATGCTCTCCGTCGACTGCGAGCAGGGCTCGGAGCTCTTCTCGGCCTTCGGCGAGAAGCGGATCTCCGCCGAGCAGGTCGCGGCGCGGGTGGTCCGCGAGCTCCGCGAGCACATGGCCTCCGACGCGCCGGTCGGGCCGCACCTCGCGGACCAGCTCCTGATCCCGTTGGCGCTCGCCGGCGGCGGCAGCTACCGCTCCTACGCGCTGACGCAGCACACCATGACGAACATGGAGATCGTCGGTCGCTTCCTGCCGGTCAGCTTCGACGTCAGCGACGAGCACGGCGAGCACCGCCTGGTCACCGTGCGGCCGAAGTAAGGGCCCGCGTCGAGGACGCGGTGCTCGGGACATAGAAGAAGAGACATGTCTTTTGAAAAATGTCTCTCGCGTCCGATCGACGAAGTCGCGGACCCGAGAATGTGGCGATGTGGGCGTGGATTTTTCTTGACCGGTCGGTCTGATAATACTATCTTGACCGCATGGTCCAGAATGTCTACTGTCCCCGAGCCCGTCCGCGGGCGTACTACGCCCACCTGGAGCCTGAGGTCCGCTCGATGCCGCGCGTCAAGGAGTTCGACCCCGATGCCGCGCTCGAGCGCGCGCTCGACCTGTTCTGGCGGCGCGGATACGAGGCGACCTCGCTGCGCGAGCTGGTCGAGCACATGCAGATCCCGCGGCAGAGCCTCTACGACACCTTCGGCGACAAGCGCTCGCTCTTCCTGAAGGTGCTGGCGCGCTACGAGGAGCAGGCGCTCGCGAACGTCCGGCTGCTGCAGCCGGACGAGATCCCGAGCTACCGACTGGCGATGGACCCGGACGCGCGGGCGCGGGCGGCGAAGTTCATGCGCTCGCCGCTGGCGCTGCGCGGGTTCTTCGAGACCTACCTGCACGAGGTCGTGCTCGACGGGTCGCGCGGCTCGTGCCTGATGGCGAACACCGCGCTGGAGGTCGGCGACGAGGACCCGGAGATCCACGCGGTCGTGCGGGCCTACTTCCAGAAGGTCGAGGACGTGTTCTTCGCGGCGCTGACGGCGGGGGTCGAGGCGGGCGAGCTGCGGCCGGGGCGCGACCTGCGGGCGCTCGCGCGGCACCTGGTCAACGCGTACTACGGGCTCGGGATCATGGGCCGGTCGGGGGCCTCGCGGCTGGCGCTGCGGCAGATGATCGACGTGGCGCTCTCGGTGATCGAGGCGTAGCGCCTCAATTAGCTCGTTGGGACAGCTTGTAGGTGAGACGGAGTCTCCGGGCGCGGCCCGGGGGAGGAGGAGCCATGCCCTTTGTGAACTACGCGGCGAGGGAGATCAACCTGAAGATCGTGTACTACGGGCCAGGTCTGAGCGGGAAGACGACGAACATCAAGTACCTGCACGCGAAGGCGGACCCGCAGCGCCGCGGGGCGCTCCTGCAGCTCGAGACGGAGAGCGACCGGACGCTCTTCTTCGACTTCATGCCGCTGACGGTGGGGAAGATCGGGGGCTTCGGGGTGCGCCTGCACGTGTACTCGGTGCCGGGCCAGATCTTCTACGCGGCGAGCCGGCGGCTGGTGATGCGCGGGGCGGACGGGGTGGTGTTCGTGGCGGACTCGCAGGAGCCGCGCGCCGAGGCGAACGTCGAGAGCCTGGAGAACCTGTGGCTCGACGTGGCGGAGCACCAGATCGAGCACGTTCCGGTGGTGATGCAGTACAACCGCCGCGACGCGCCGACGGTGATGCCGGTCGCGCGGATGCGGAAGGAGCTCAACCCGCGCGGGCTGCCGGAGTTCGAGGCGATCGCGTCGCGCGGGGACGGGGTGATGGACACGCTGCGGGCGATCACCCGGCTGGTGATGGCCGGGCTCCGCGATCAGCGGGTCGCCTCGAGGTAGCGCTGCTCGAGCGAGCGGCCCTTGCCGAGGCCGGAGATCCGGGCGCCCTGGGCGAGGAGCTCGCGGAGGACGGCGGCGATCACGTCCTCTGCGGCGCGCTGGGGTGAGGGGGCGAAGGAGACGCGGAGGACGCGGCGCTCGGGGTCCCAGTGGGCCTGGATCTCGGGGACGCCGCGGCGGACCTCGTCGATGGGCTCGGGGCCGGGGGCGAGGACGACGAAGATCTCGGCGTCCTTGGCGGTGAGGGCGGCGACGTTGCCGGACTCGACGGTCTGGCCCTGCTCGATGAAGGCGGCCTCGTCGCAGATCGCCTCGAGCTCCTGGAGGTTGTGCGAGGAGACGACGATCGTCTGCTTGCCGCGCTGGGCGCGGATCGCCTCGCGCAGGTCGTGGGCGTGGCGCGGGTCGAGGCCGGCGGTCGGCTCGTCGAGGAGGACGAGCTCGGGGTCGCCGATGAGGGCCTGGGCGACCCCGACGCGCTTGCCCTGGCCGTGCGAGGGGGTGCCGGCGCGTCGGTCGGCGAGGTCGCGGAGGTCGACGACGCCGAGGACGCGCTCGGCCTCTCGCGCGGCGACCTCGGGGGTCATGCCCTGGAGGCGGGCGAGGAAGACCAGGTGCTCGCGGACGGAGAGCTCGCGGCCGAGCATGGCGTCCTGCGGGAGGGCGCCGAGGCGGCCCTTGAGGCGGAGCGGGTCGGGGGCGCCGCCGAGGACGTCGACCTGGCCGGAGTCGGCGCGGAGGAAGCCGCAGACGACGGAGAAGAGGGTGGTCTTGCCGGCGCCGTTGGGGCCGATGAGGGCGAAGATCGAGCCGCGGGGGACGCGGAGGTCGACGCCGCGGAGGGCGCGGACGTTGCCGAAGCGCTTGTGGACCTTGCCGAGGGAGAGGGCGGCGTCGCTCACAGGTCCCTCCCGCGGAAGCGAAGGAAGCCGAGCCAGGTGTAGCCGGCGCAGAGCGCGAGGCAGCCGAGGCCGTTGATCACCCTGTCCGAGAGGTCAGGGTCGAAGAAGCCGATCTTGTAGTCGTAGGGGGTGAGCTTGCCGAGGAAGGCGAAGGGGCCGCCGGCGAAGAAGGCCCACGCGGAGAGGATCCACAGGCCGAAGAGGAGGAGGATCGCCAGCGCGCGGGCGGCCCCGGGGGTGCGCACGAGCTGAGAGGTGAAGGCGACGGGGCCGAGGACCGCGAGCGAGACGAGGACGACGAAGGGCCAGACCTGAACCAGGCCGACGAGGTTGCCGAGGATGTCGAAGCCGCGGATGTAGAGCGCGCCGAAGAGCAGCACCGGGATCGCGGCGAGGGCGGCGATGACGGCGAGGAGGAGGGCCTGGGAGAGGACCTTGCCGAGGACGAAGGCGCCGCGGGTGGTGCGGAGGGCGAGGAAGCGGATCGTGCGGAGGTGGATGTCGCCCGCGACGAGGTCGTAGCAGGTCAGGGCGATCAGCCAGGGCATGAAGGCGAGCGAGAACCAGGTGAAGACGACGACCATCGCCGGGTAGGTGGCGAGGTGGGCGGAGATCGCCGGGTCGCCCCCCGCGAGCGCGAGGAGGAGCGCCTGGTAGGCCTCGTTCTGGACCATGTCGGCGGCGGCGCCGGCCGCGAGGCGATCCTCGCCCTCGGGGATCATGCCGATGCCCGTGCTGGTCATCTGCTCGGCGAAGCCGACGACGCGGACGTAGACGTAGCTGGTGATCGAGGCGGTGAGGAGGTAGAGCAGCCCGAGGACGATGGCGCGGCGGGTGCGGATCGACTCGCGCAGGTCGAAGGCCGCGATCAGGGCGACGTCGCGGGCCAGGGTTGACGACGGAGCGACCACGGCGCCGAGGATAGCACCGGCGGGCCCGCGCCGGTCGGCTCAGAGGCCGCGGCGGAAGCGTTCGCTGAAGCGGCGGAAGCCGAGCGCGTCGCCGCTGACCGAGAGGTCGCCGGAGGTGATCGCGCCGAGCGGCGAGGCGAGCCCGACGGCGAGGCGGCGCCACGTGCCGGTGGTGGTCTCGACGCGCGCGATCGGCTCCGGCGTGCCCGGCAGCGGATCGCCGGCGATCACCTCGGCGATCCCGTGGCGGATCGTGACGACGAAGCGCTCGTCCGTGTCGGTGAAGTGGAAGCGGACGGACTCGTGGACGCCGGTGGCCAGCCCAGGGTCGAGGCGCGTGGCCATGACCGCGAAGAAGTGGGCGATCGGGAGGACGTCGAGCGTGGTCGGGTCGACCTGCGGGACCTCGGGCGGGACGAGGCCGTGGCGGAGCCGGCTCGCGCTCTCGAGGAGGACGCCCCGGCCGTTGCTGTTGCCGGTCTCGCGCGCGAGCGCCTCGAGCGCGCCGGCGTACTCGAGCGCGAGCGGTGCGCCGGGGGACATGGCCGCAGGGTCATGGTCGCGGAGGAGCGCGTAGAGCTCGAGGGCCCAGCGTGGGTCGTCCGCGAGCGCGGCCTGGGCGCGGGCGCGGACGGCCTCGGCGCCGCCGAGGGCTTCGAGGTAGCGGCGGGCGCGGGCGGCCGGCGGGTGGGGGTAGAGGAGCTCGGGGCGCTCGTCGAACCAGCCGAGGCGCTCGCCGTAGATCGCGCGGGCGGACCAGTCGACCTGGCCGTAGAGCTCGGCGAGCTCGGGGGCGCCAGCGATCGCGGGCGGGAGGCCGACGCTGGCGGCGATCTCGTCGATGCTGCGGCCCTCGCTGGCGAGCTGGATGACGCGGTCGCGGGTCCACTGGATCGCGTCGCGGTAGCGGGTGAGGGCGGCGGCGACCTCGGCGCGGCCGGAGAGCGGGGCGGTGTGCGAGCCGACGAGGTGCTCGGCCTGCAGGCGCCGCATCGCGTCGAGCGAGTCGATCCAGGCGTCGATCGGGCGCGGGCTGGTGCCGCGCAGGGTGTAGAGGTTGGGGAAGGCGCGGTAGAAGTTGTCGCCCGCGAGGAGGACGCGCTCCTCGGGGAGGTAGACGAAGAGCTGGTCGTGGGTCTCGCCGTGGGCCTCGCGGAGCTGGAGGGTGACGCCGCCGATCGTGAGGTCGTGGGCGCCCTCGAAGGTGTGGGTGGGGAAGCGGGCGCCGGTGGTGGCGGTGGCGTCGAGGTCGGGGCGGCGGCCGAGGGCCGAGCAGGGGAGGCTGTCCTCGGCGACGTGGTGACCGAACTGGGCGGCGCCGCGGCGCGCCTCGGCGAGCCGGAAGGCGCCGTACTGCTTGACGAAGTGGTCGGTGAAGGCCTTGGTCGACCAGATCTGGGCGCCGGGGTCCTGCCAGACGCTGGCGCCGCCGACGTGGTCGATGTGGCTGTGAGTGTAGATGATGGCGACGACGGGGCCGGGGGCGCGCTGCAGCAGGGCCTCGCGCACGGGGGCGGCGCGCGCGGGGCTCATGCCGACGTCGACGACGACGTTGCCGGCGTCGGTGCGGATCAGGATCGTGCTGGCGAGGTCGTAGCCGATCGCCAGGAGGACGCGGCTCGAGACCTCGATGATCCGCGGGGGGCCGACGGCGTCCTCGCACTGCCGCGCGAGGCGCTCAGGCGGGACCTCGCCGCGGACGAGCGGGACCTCGG
>CAZMML010000117.1:0-997 GCA_964567335.1 uncultured Nannocystis sp.
GGACCTGCCGGGCTACCTGCGGAAGGTCGCGCACGCGGGGCTCGAGGAGCGGTTCGGCGAGCTGCAGCGTTTGGGCAAGAAGTTCGACCCGGACGTGTACCGCCAGCGCCTCGACTTCGAGCTCGGGGTGATCGCGCAGATGAAGTTCCCGGGGTACTTCCTGATCGTCTGGGACTTCATCCGCCACGCCAAGAAGATCGGCGTGCCGGTCGGCCCGGGCCGCGGGTCGGGCGCGGGCAGCCTGGTCGCCTACGCGCTGCGGATCACGGATCTGGATCCCCTGCAGTACTCGCTGCTGTTCGAGCGCTTCCTGAACCCCGAGCGCATCAGCATGCCGGACTTCGACATCGACTTCTGCATGGACCGGCGCGAGGAGGTGATCCGCTACGTCACCGAGCGCTACGGCGCCGACCACGTCGGCCAGATCGCCACCTTCCACAGCCTCAAGGCGCGCGGCCTCGTCCGCGACGTCTGCCGCGTCATGGGCATGCTCCCCTCGGACGCCAACGAGATCGCCAAGCACGTCCCCGAGGGCCCCAAGGTCACCCTCTCGATGGCGATGGCCGAGCTCGAGCCGCTCAAGGAGAAGGCCAAGGAGAGCGCCGACGCCGCCGCCAAGCTCTCCGACGCGATCATGATCTCCGAGGCCGCGAGCAAGCTCCGCGCCCGCGCCCGCGAGGACGGCAAGGTCGCCGAGGTGCTCAAGATCGGCCAGGCGCTCGAGGGCCTGAACCGCCACGCCGGCATGCACGCCGCAGGGATCGTGATCGGCAACCGCCCCCTCTGGGAGCACGTCCCCTGCTTCCAGGCCGACGGCAAGATCGTCACCCAGTTCACCATGACCGACGTCGAGCTCGCCGGCCTGGTCAAGTTCGACTTCCTCGGCCTCAAGACCCTCACGGTCATCGCCACCGCGACCCGCCTGATCAACGAGCTCCGCCCCGCCGAGGACCCCTTCGACCTCGAAGCCATCGCCATGGACGACGCCGGCGTCTTC
>CAZMML010000117.1:1007-8334 GCA_964567335.1 uncultured Nannocystis sp.
TTGCGCGCCCCCGCGTTGTCCCCCTTCTACTTCCCGGCCTCGGCCTTGCAGTCGGCCGGCGACTGGGACAGGACCCCCCGGGGGCCCCCACCGGCGTGTTCCAGCTCGAGTCCTCGGGCTTCAAGGACCTGCTCAAGAAGCTCCGCCCCGACTGCTTCGAGGACATCGTCGCCGCCGTCGCGCTCTACCGCCCCGGCCCGCTCGAGGGCGGCATGGTCGACCAGTTCATCGAGTGCAAGCACGGCCGCCGCGCGATCGAGTACCCGCACCCGCTGCTCGAGGAGGTCCTGCGCGAGACCTACGGCGTGTTCGTCTACCAGGAGCAGGTCATGCAGGCCGCCCAGCGGCTCGCCGGCTTCTCCCTCGGCGCCGCCGACCTGCTGCGCCGCGCGATGGGCAAGAAGAAGAAGTCCGAGATGGACCGCCAGCGCGCCCTCTTCGTCGGCGGCTGCGCCACGAGCTCGGACATCCCCGCCGCCAAGGCCGAGGAGATCTTCGACCTGATCGACAAGTTCGCCGGCTACGGCTTCAACAAGTCGCACTCCGCCGCGTACGGCCTCATCACCTACCAGACCGCCTTCCTCAAGCACCACCACCCGGCCTCGTTCATGGCCGCGCTGATGACCTGCGACAAGGCCAACAACGAGAACGTCGTCAAGTTCATCGCCGAGGCGCGCGCGATGGGTCTGACCGTCCTCCCGCCCGACATCAACGAGTCGGACCGCGACTTCTCGGTCGTCCGCCGCGCCCGCGAGGGCGGCGCCGCCGAGGAGCAGATCCGCTTCGGCCTCGCCGGCATCCGCGGCGTCGGCGAGACCGCGGTCGACTCGATCCTCGCCGCGCGCAAGCAGGACGGCCCCTTCACCTCGCTCTTCGAGGTGTGCCGGCGGGTCGACCTCAAGAAGGTCAACAAGCGGCCCCTCGAGGGCCTCGTCTGCGCCGGCGCGCTCGACGGCATCGCCGGCGGCCGCGGCCGCGCGCCGCTCTTCGGCGCGATCGAGCAGGCGATCGAGCAGGGCCAGGGCGCCTCGCGCGACCGCAACTCGGGCCAGTTCGGCCTCTTCGACGCGATCGCCGACGCCGCCCCCGTCTACGCCGAGGAGTACCCGAACGTCGACCCGTGGAAGCCGCGCGAGGCGCTGCTCAAGGAGCGCGAGGCGCTCGGCTTCTACCTCACCGGCCACCCGCTCGACCGCTTCCAGCAGGACGTCGACCGCCACGCCACCTGTCGCACGGGCCAGCTCAACAAGGACCACGGCGGCAAGGAGATCACCCTCGCCGGCGTGATCTGCGACCTGCGCGAGGTCCAGACCCGCAGCGGCAAGGGCGCGATGGGCTTCTTCCAGCTCGAGGATCAGTTCGGGCGGATCGAGTGCGTCGTCTTCCCCAAGACCTACGCCCGCGCCGACGAGGCCTCCGGCCTCTCCCTCGGCGACCGCCTGCAGAAGCTCGGCGACGAGCCGGTCGTCGTCGCCGGCAAGTGCGAGGTCGAGACCGACGACGAGGGCGAGGCCAGCCGCTTCAAGCTCCTCGTCGAGAGCGTCCAGCCGATCCAGGCGCTGCGCGAGCAGAGCACCCGCAAGCTCGTCCTCCGCGTCGCCGTGGAGGACTTCACCGACGAGCGCATGCTCCGCCTCAAGCACCTCGCCGCAGCCTTCGCCGGCCCCTGCGTCATGGAGCTCGAGCTCGTCACCGAGCGCTACGCCTGCGAGATCGGCTTCAGCGACAAGTACAGCGTCCGCGCCGACGACAACCTCAAGTTCGAACTCGACCGCCTCTTCGGCAAGGAGGTCGCGCACTTCGTATGAACGCCCCGCTCCCCCCTGGCCGCCGCGTCGTCGTCTCCGAGCTCGCCGAGGACCCCGCCGAGGCGCTGGAGAAGCACCTCGCCCTCGCCCCGCAACCCGCGCCGGACCCCGCGCGCCTCGGCCCGCGCGAGGTCCTCCTCGCCGTGCGGAGCTGCGCCGTCGGCTGGGTCGACCTGATCATGACGAGCGGCCAGTACCAGCACCTCGCCCGCCCGCCCTACACCCCCGGCCTCGAGTACGCCGGCGAGGTCCTGGCGACAGGTCCCGAAGTACAGCCGCACCAGGCCGCCCCGGGCGACCGCGCGATCGTCGACGGCCTCGTCGCCGGCCCGCGCTCGCTCGGCCCCTACCAGGATCAGGGCGGCTTCGCCTCCTACGCGGTCGTCCCCGCCGAGGCCCTGATCCCGATCCCCGCCGCCCTCGACTTCGACCAGGCCTGCAGCCTGCTCAGCAGCTACGAGACCGCCTACCACGCGCTCGTCACCCGCGGCCGCGTGCGCGCGGGCGAGGTCGTCCTGATCCCCGGCGCCTCCGGGGCCACCGGCCTGGCCGGCGTCCACCTCGCCAAGCTCCTCGGCGCCCGCGTGATCGCCGTCGGCCGCTCCCCGGACAAGCTCGCGCTCGTCCAGGCCCACGGCGCCGACCACGTGATCGCGTGCGCCGACCCCGAGGGCGGCGTGCGTCGCTTCCGCGACGAGGTCAAGGCGCTCACCGAGGGCCGCGGCGTCGACGTCGTCTACGACGGCGTCGGCGGCGACCTCTCGCTCGAGTGCCTGCGCTGCGTTCGCTTCGGCGCCCGCTTCCTGATCGTCGGCTGGGCCGCCACCCCCGCGGTCGCCCGCGGCAAGGGCCTGCGCGGCGCGCCGAACGCCAATCAGCTCCCGACCAACCTCATCATGATGAAGTCGCTGGACGTGCTCGGCTGCCCCATGGTCCTCGCCACCCTGAGCGACCCCAGCCTCAGGGCGCCGCGCCTCGCCCAGATCCTCGCCTGGGCGCGCGAGGGCGCGATCCGCCCCCACGTCTCCCGCGTCTACCCGATCGACGACTTCAAGGCCGCGATGCTCGCCAAGTGGCGCGGCGAGGTCGTGGGCGGCTGCGTCCTCCGTCCCTGACCCTCACCGCGCCCCTCACACCGCCTCGAACACCATCGACGAGCCCATCCCGCCCGCGGCGCAGGCGGAGATCAGGCCGAACTGCGCCTGCTTGCGGGCCATCTGGTCCAGGAGCTGCAGCACCAGGCGGCCGCCGGTCGCGCCGAAGGGGTGGCCGAGGCTGACCGAGCCGCCCCACTGGTTGACGAAGGTCGGATCGATCTCGCCGACCGGCGCGGATCGGCCCAGCTTCTCGGCGCAGTACTTCGCCGAGCCGAGGCCCTGGATGTTCGCCAGCACCTGGGCCGCGAAGGCCTCGTGCATCTCGATCACCCCGATCTCGCCCAGCCCGAGGCCGGCCTGCCCCAGCGCCCCGGCGACCGCGCTGACCGGCCCCATGAGCAGGTGCTCGAAGGGGTCGATCGCCGTGTAGTGGTACGAGCGGAGGCGACCGAGGATCGGCCAGCCCTCCGCGTGAGCGACCTCCTCGGCCGCCAGCAGCACCGCCGACGCGCCGTCGGTCAGCGGCGACGCGTTGCCCGCCGTCACCGAGCCGTACTCGCGGTCGAACACCGGGCGCAGCTTGGCCAGCTTCTCGGCGGTCGTGTCGTCGCGCGGGTGGTCGTCGCGCTCGACCAGCCGCAGCTCCTTGCCCGAAGGGACAGGCACCGGCACCACCCGCGCCGCGAGCGCCCCGCTCTGCCACGCCTCGGAGGCGCGGCGGTGGCTCTGGGCCGCGAAGGCGTCCTGGTCCTCGCGGCGGATCCCGAACACCTTGGCCATCTTCTCCGCCGACTGGCCCATCGTCTGGCCCGTCGAGGGCTCCGCGATCGCCGGGGCGACCGGCGCCAGATCCTTCAGCTTCACCCCGCGGAAGGCCCGCAGCCGCTCGGCCGCCGTGCGCCCCTTGCTCGCGGCGAAGAGCGCGTCGCGGAAGCGCCGACCGTACTGGATCGGCACGTCGCTGAGCACCTCGGCGCCGCCGGTGACCACCAGGTCCGCCTTCCCGAGCGCGATCGCCTCCGCGCCGGACGTCAGCGCCTGGTTGCTCGAGATGCACGCGCGGCTGATCGTGTACGCGGGGGCCGAGGTCGGCAGCGCCGCCGCGAGCCCGATCTCCCGGGCGATGTTCGGCGCGCCGACCGGCGGCGACACGATCCCGAAGATCACCTGCTGCACGCGCGACGGGCGGATCTGGGCCCGGAGCAGCGCCTCGCGGACGGCGACCACCCCGAGGGCCACGGCCGAGCTGCGGATCAGTTGGCCGCCGGCCTTGCAGAAGGGCGTGCGGGCCCCGCCGACGACGACGACGTTGCGGACGCTCATGTCTCACCTCCGAAGCTCGAGAAGTTCTTGCCCGACTTGGCCAGCTCGATCAGCAGCGGCGGCGCCGTGTAGGCGTCGCCGTAGCGCTCGCGGAGCTGCGCCAGACGGCTGAGCACCGCGCCCGCGCCGAGCGCGTCGATGTGGCGGAAGGGTCCCCCGCGGAGCGGCGGGTAGCCGAAGCCGAACACCGCGCCGATGTCCCCGTCGCGCGGCGAGGCCACGATCCCCTCCGCCAGGCAGCGCACCGCCTCGAGCGCCGCGATCAGCGTCAGCCGCTCGCCGAGCTCCTCCGGGCTGCCGGGGTCGCGGAGCTCCGCGCGGCCGGCGAAGAACGCGTAGACCTCGGGGTCGACGCGCTTCTTCGCCTTCTTGCCGAGCAGCCCGCGATCGCCCTCGCCCGGGTAGACGTAGAAGCCGCGCCCGCTCTTGCGCCCGAGGCGCCCCGTGGCGATGAACTGGTCGACCGTGTCCGGGACCACGATCCGCTCGGGGAACGCGCCGGCGAGGGTCTTGCTGACCTTCGCGCCGACGTCGAGGCCGACCTCGTCGAGCAGCGTGATCGGCCCGACGGGCCAGCCGACCATCCGCGCCCCGCGGTCGACCGCCTCGATAGAGTGCCCGTCCTGCACGAGCTGGAGCGCCGACATCAGGTAGAAGCCGAGCACCCGCGTGGTGTAAAAGCCCGGCCCGTCCTTGACCACGATCGGCGTCTTCCCGATCTGCGTCGCGTAGCGGAGGCAGGTCGCCAGCGTCTGCGGCGAGGTCTCCGGCGTCACCACGATCTCGAGCAGCGGCATCTTCGACACCGGCGAGAAGAAGTGGAGCCCGATCAGGCGGTCCTTTCGGACCAACTTCTCGCCGATCTTGCCGATCGGGAGCGCCGAGGTGTTGGTCGCCAGGATCGTCGCCGCTGGCACGATCGCCTCGAGCTGCGCGAACACGTCCTGCTTCAGCCCGAGGTTCTCGGGCACCGCCTCGATCAGCATGTCCATCGTCGCCATGCCGGTCAGGTCGAGCCCGCCGCTGACGCGGCTGCGCGCGGCGAACACGTGCCGCTCGCCGACGCTGCGGGCGCGCTTGTCGAAGGTCGCCTTCGCGTGCGAGAGCGCCTTGGCCAGCGGCTCGGCGGCGATGTCGCGGATCCGCGTCTCGATCCCCTTCTCGGCCGACACCGCGGCGATGTCGGCGCCCATGAAGCCGCCGCCGATCATCCCGAGTCGGCTCACCTCGGCCCCGCGGACCACCTCCCCGCCCGGCCCCTTGACCTCCTGGCGCTTGAGCGCGTTGCTGCGGCGGAAGAGCGAGACCAGGCTCTGCGCCACCGGCCCGACCGCCAGCTCCGCGAAGGCCGGCGGCTCCTGCGCCAGCGCCGCGGAGAGCGGCAGCGAGAGCCCGCGCTCGATCAGGTCGATCGCCACCAGCGGCGCCGGGTAGAGCCCGAAGGTCCGCTTCATCACCGTCTTGCGCGCCTGGCCGAAGACCACCTTGCGCCCGAGCGGGTTGTGCTCGAGCACCGTCCGCATCACGTCGCCCTTCGGCGCCGCGCGCGGCTGCAGCTTGCCCTCGGCGAGCTGCGCCGCCGCCCGGCGCGCCGCCAGCAGCAGCGACTCCTCCGGCACCACCAGGTCGACCAGCCCCATCTTCTTCGCCGAACGCGGGCGGATGTTGCGGCCGGTCAAGATCACGTCGAGCGCCTCGCGCAGCCCGATCAGCCGCGGAAGCCGGCTCACGCCGCCGCCGCCGGGGAAGAGCCCGAGCATCACCTCGGGCAGCGCCAGCGTCGTCTTCGGCGAGTCGGTGCACACGCGGTACGTGCACGCCAGCGCCAGCTCGAGCCCGGCGCCGAGGCAGGCGCCGTGGATCGCCGCCACCACCGGGAACTTCGCCGCCGCGATCCGGCTCAGGATCTCGTGGCCCTTGCGGCCGAAGGCCTCGATCTCGCGGCGCTCCTTGGTCCGCGCGAACACCTCGACGTCCGCGCCGGCGATGAAGGTGTCGGGCTTGCCCGAGATCAGGACGACGCCCGCGAGGCCGGGCGCGGCCTCGAGGTCGGCGAAGCTGCGCTCGACCTCGGCGAGCGCGTCGGGATCGATCGTGTTGACCTTCTCGCCCGGGCGGTCGATGGTGATGACCGCGAGGCGCGGCGAGACCTCGGGTGGGTCGAGCGTGAGCGTGAACATCGCGGGCCCGACACTGACCCGAAGCCCGCCCCCGCGCAAGCCCGAAAGCTCACCGATTTACGCCCGCGGCGGCGCGAACGCCCCCGCCGCCGCGAGCCGCCGGTGGAGCGCGCGCGGCAGCCTCGCCTCCCAGTCGGCCGCGATCAGCGGCCGCAGATCCGTCGCCCCGTGTGTACACCACAGCAGCGTCGGCCCCGACAGCGCGCCCGCGGCGAGGTCCGCGCGCAGCGCCGCCGCGCACTTGCCGGTGTAGGTCGTCTCGAGCGCCACGCCGTGCTCCCCCGCGAGGCGCACCGCGGCCTCTCCGGCCGGGGTCGGCACCGCGTAGCCGCCGCCGACCTCGCGGTGGTCGAGCGACCACGTCACCCCCGCGCGCTTCAGCAGCCCCTCGGCGCCGAGCGCGGCGAGCTCCGGCCGCAGCCCCGCGGCGACCAGCGCGTCCCAGGCGCGCTGCAGCGTCCGTCTCCAGAGCCATGACCCGAGGTACAGGCGCTCGAGCGCCGACACCACCCGCACATGGGTCGGCACGCCCGCGAGCGCGAGGCCGAGGGCCAGCCCCGCCGAGCTCCCGCTCGTCCCCCCGGTGATGTAGATCGTCCGCGGCGCCGGACACTCGCCCCGCGCCACCTGCCCCGCCAGCTCGAGCCCCGCCGCGACGAAGCCGAGGCAGCCGAGCCCCGTCGTCCCGCCCGGCGGCATGTACACGCCGAGCTGCGCGGGCCGGGCCCACGTGTGATACGCCAGCCACGCCAGCGGCAGCCGCGGCCGCGTCCGCACCGGCCACAGCGCCGCCCCGCACGACACCAGCGCCGCCAGGTCGAGCATCGTGTGCTCGGTCGGCACCTGATCGAACACCCACGCGTGGAGCGCCCGCCCCTGCTCGCGCAGGAAGATCGCCAGCGCGAGCAGGTGGTGGCTG